>NZ_JBXWTO010000008.1:0-166868 GCF_057319415.1 Asaia sp. A2 | reverse complement strand
AAAGCGCCGCCAACATATCCCTTCCATAACCTATTCAATTTTCAAAGAACCCCACCTAACCCACTGATCTTACTCAGTCTTCCAGGCAGTCACCGCGGCGTGTTCCGCTGCGGTGAACGGGCTTTTACGGAAACCAGGGGGGGTTGTCAAACACTTCCTCAAATCCCCCAAAACCCACGCCAGACATGGGCCACACCCGATTCCTCTCCCCCCACACAACCCAATCCAAACCAAAAAAGTCCAAAAAAAACGAAAAAACTCACACCACAGGAAATGACCCGCTCAAATGACCACCAGCGCGAACCGCCTCAACCCTCACCGCCAACCCCGTCCTGTCATCCGTCTCGACAATGGGAGGAAGAGGATGCAGAGAGCAGGTTGTCGTGAGCCGCTCCGCCACTGGGGAGTGCTGCCACTGCCTGCTTGATCGCCATATCATCGAACCAGCGCTCGTGGCGCGGGGGACAAGCGATACAGGCGCAAAACGCAAAAACGCCCCGCAGAGGCTGCGGGGCGTTTTCGTGAGCGAGGCTCAGAGCTTGTTGAAGCCGTCCTTGACGCTGTCGATGCCGTTATTGACGGCACTCTTGACGTCGCCCTTGGTCTTTTCGGCCTTGCCTTCGAGATTCTGGGCGGCACCTTCGGCTTCCAGCTTCTCGTTATGGGTCAGCTTGCCGGTTTCTTCCTTAATCGAGCCGACCACCTGCTTGACGGTGCCGCTGACCTTATCCGTGAATGAGCTCATGACGCTGTTCCTTCTCGCTGGGCCCTGCCCCTCGGTCATCCCTCCGGAAGATCGACCCTGATGTCGCCGCCGGGATGCCTGCGCAGGGCAGCACGGCCTTCTCAACGCGGCATCCGGAACAAAGTCGCATCGATCGCCCTGTTTCCAGACAAAACCCGTCTTTTTTTAATTCCCCGATCCCGTAATGTGAGCAAACCCTGACGCCCCAATCAAGAAAGATCCAGAATGGCCCCCTTCCTGTTTTTCGCCGTCGTCATTCTCTGGGGGCTCACCTGGTTTGCCATTCATCTCCAGATTGGTGGTACGACCGCCGATGTAGCTATTTTCTGGCGATTCGTCCTGTCAGCAACCCTGATCGGGGGCGGACTGGCGTTGACAGGCAAACTGCGCCTTCCGCCCAGACCGGCATGGCCCTGGATCGCAGGAATGGGCGTCTGTCTGTTCTCCTGCAACTTCCTTGGCATCTACAGTTCTGAACTCTATCTGCCGAGCGGTACCGTCTCGGTGGTGTTCAGCATGGCCACCCTGTTCAATACGCTCAATCTCTGGCTGTTCTTTCGCAAGACGCCCGATCTGCGCGTGCTGGCTGGCGGTATTCTGGGTGTCTGTGGCGTGGCCCTGCTTCTGGCCGGAGATATGGCGCATGAAAACTGGCATCTGATGCTTGCAGGCATGGGCTTTGCCCTTCTGGGCACCTTCCTGTTCTCCTGCGGCAACATGCTCTCGCGTCACCTCGCCCGGTTCGACATCAGTCTGACCAACACCATCTTCTGGGGCATGATCTGTGGCGCGACCTTGCTGGCGATCATCATCCCGCTGTCAGGGCATGGTTATGGTTTTCCGCTTACGGCACGCTGGCTGGGTGGCCTGCTCTATCTGGCTCTGTTCGGCTCAGTAGCGGGTTTTCTGTTCTATCTCGAACTGGTTCGTCGCATCGGTGCCGACAAGGCCGCCTATGCCACCATTCTCTCCCCCGTCATTGCGCTGGGCATGTCTGCCTTCTTCGAGCAGGTTCACTGGTCCATTCCCATGCTGGCAGGGCTGGTCCTGATCCTGCTTGGCAACGTGCTGGCATTCCTGCGCCGCAAGCCCCTGCCCCAACCCGTCGAGGTGGAGCAGGGTTGAGACCGGTTTGACAGAATGAGGGTCCGGTTTTCTGATGGTCGTCTGACACCCACCTTCGGGAGACGATCTGATGAAACCCGCCTCTGGCCAGACACCTGGCCTCGCCCTTCTGGAAAAAGAGGGCATTGCCTACACGCTGCACAGCCATGACTACGACCCCGATGCCAGTCGCAAGGGCCTGCAGGCAGCGGAGTCACTTGGTGTCGCACCGGAGCGCGTTTTCAAGACATTGATGGTCTGGGTGGATAAGGACAAACCCGCCTGCGCGGTTATCCGCTCGGACCATAAGCTGCACCTCAAGGCCGTTGCTGCGGCACTAGGCGGCAAATCGGCCGCCATGATGGCCCCGCCAGATGCCGAGCGCCTGACCGCCTACAAGACTGGTGGCATCAGCCCCTTCGGACAAAAAAAGCGCGTGCCGATCCTTCTGGACCGACACGCGCTTGAGCAGGAAACAATCTTCGTGAATGCAGGCCGCAGGGGGCTGCAATGCGAGATCGCCCCGGAACCGACCGCCGGCCATTTTGGCTGGACGGTTGCGGCCCTTGCAGAATGATCAGAACCCGGTGGAAAGCGTAACCATCGCCGAGAACGGCGGGTTGAGGTAGTAGGACGGCAGACCGCCGGAAGCGATCATGGTGCCATACACGCCCTTGGTCGGGTTTGCGTTGGTAGTGAAGCCATACACACCGTTGCGGAACTTGGCGCCCGTCAGGTTGGTCATGTTCAGCTGGATCTGTGGCGACTTCATGAAACCCTTGTTCTTGAAGCGATAGCCGATGCCCACCTGGTTGGTGACGTATTGCGGAACCGAGCTGTCATTCATGAAGCTGGCATATTGCTTGCCGACATAGATGACCTGACCTGAGAACCAGAAGCTGCCATCGTCATAATCAAGACCGAGTTTGGCCTGCTTGGAAGGTGAACGAATGGCGATCTTGCCTGCCGTTGGCAGCAGGTCGTTCCCGACGCGAATGTTGTTGTCGATGGTCGAGCGCAGATATTCAAACGTCGCATAGGGACGGAAATGATGCCATGCGCGCGTGCCGATCTGGATATCAACACCGCGCGTGGTCTGACCACCGGCATTGACCGTCTGGCTATAGCTCGCCCCCGACGCACCGTCATAATAATTGAGGGTCTGCTGGCGGTTGGTCAGGTTGTAGTTGAAGAGCGAAACCGAGCCGACAATCAGATCGCCGTTGTAGCGATAGCCCAGCTCTTCCTCGATCGTGTATTCAGGCTTGGACGACCCACCACGCTGCGTCTGCACACCTGAGGTATTGTAGTAATCGACCAGAGAGGTGTTGGACGGCGCCTTGAAGTTGGTACTGCCGGAAACATAGATCTGGTGATGCTTGTTGAAATTCCAACCGATTCCGATCTGCGGTAATGGCTCAGGCGTATGCAGATTGCGGTTATACTGCGTGCCGGGGGTGTAGTTGTACATACGGCGCGTCACCATCGCTTCCTTGAAGCCGACGACGATATTCAGGCGATCGTTGAAATACTTCATCGTGTCGCCAATGAAGATCATGTTGACCTGCGTGAGCGACAGGAAGTCGCGTGCGCGGAACGGCTGACCCGTAGTGGTCTTAATGGTGTCCGTCGTGCCCCAGATGTTGTTCGCCTCACCAGTCGACTGGTTCACGATGCCATAGGGCGAGTACTGGTAGAGATTGGCGTACTCGTACCACCAGCCCAGCGAGATATCGTGGTGATGATCGGGCTTGTAATGCAGCGAGATGGTATTGCCGGTGCGGAACTGCTCCTGGTTGGACGGGGCCAGCGCCAGGACGCTCTTGGCACCACCCAGATCGAGCTTGACGGCCTGGTTGCCCATATAGCTGGAGGCATTGATGACCGAAGCACCCGTGCCGTTGCCGATACCGTGCCAGAAATACAGCGAATCCTCGAGCGTCAGCTTGGGCGTGATGACGATGTGGGTCGGCAGGGCTGCAACCACGTTCTCGAACGGGTTGACGTGCAGCTTGTAATAATTGGCACCCGCTGCGGTCGGACCTGCATAATCCGTGGCGTAGTTGGTTGAATAACCGGTCGTGCGCCACTGGCTCAGATTCGGGGCCAGATAGAAATCGTTGGTCTGGTCGTTATAGGCCACGGTCAGACCGGTATGGCTTCCGTTGCGGAAGTCCTTCACCATCTTGAAATCGTAGTGGTACTTCTCGGCCTGGCCGGGGCCACGCCAGGTGTTGCCCTTGGTGTGACTGAACGCAAACATGGCGCGTACGCCGCTATTGCCGATATCACCGGAGTTCAGACGAATGAACTGACGGAACGTGTCGAACGAGCCGAAAGAGACATCCATCACCCCACCAAAATGATGCGTGGGGTTGCTCATAGTCATGGTTGTCATACCAGCAGAAGCACTGATGACCGGCGTGTCGATATTCACCGAGCCCGGCTGCATCGAAACGCTCTCAAGGTTTTCAGACTCGAGCACTTCGTTGGCATAGAACTGGCCGCCACCGATATCGTTAAGCGGCGCGCCGTCAAGCAGCCAGCCTACCTCAGTCGTGTCGAAGCCGCGCACGTTGGTTTGACCCGTGTAAAGCCCGAACGGGTCAGCCTGGGTGACATTCGCGGCAGGCATCATGGCAATGACCTGCTGCAGGTTCACGCTTGGCGCCAGTTTGGCAATGAAGTCATGCGTGATGGTCTGGACAGCCTTGGGGGCCGTCTCGACGCGCAGCAGACCACCACCCGGCTGACGGCTGCGGCTGCTACGGCCGGTGACTGCAATTTCTTCAGGCTGCGAGCGGGCCATGACAGGCTGAGGCGCCGGGCGCATGGCGGGGGCAACAGTACCCGCGGCCGGTGCCGTTGTAACAGACGAGGCTGCTACGGGCCTGGCTTTTGTCGTCCGGTGTGTGGACGCATGGTGCTTGTTACGGGTCGGCGCGGCGGTCGATACCTGGACGCTGCCTGCAAGGGCTGTGCCTGCAAGAAGCATCATAAGACAACGATGCGTGAAACTGGACGACATAGAGTGGCGTTTCCCTCGGCACTGGACAAAAAGGACGGGTTCTACTCGACATCAACAATATCGTTACGATATCGGACAGAAACCTACTTCCCGGCTACCAGTTACGTTGAGCAACAGCAACGAAAGCCGCGTGACAATTGCGCAGTCATGACAGAATCGTCACGCACTGTTACCCATCTGCATCATAGCATGCTTCCTAAAGCGTTCACGGGCTGCTAATCGCTCCGCATATCCTGCGATGGAGCCTTGCCCTGCCTGCTTTCCGCCCCGCCGACCGCGTGCCGCCCAGAAACCTCTGGAAGCCCGCGCTCACGATCATCGTTCTGGTGGGGCTGCTTGTGATCGCACGCGAATTTCAGGTGACACGCTCTGTGCTGGCCCTGATCGAGAGCTGGAAAAACAATCCTGCCGCGCCGGTGCTGTTTCTAATGATCGGCATCCCCTACAGCCTGTTCGGGCTACCGCGTCAGGCGCTCTGTCTCGCGGCCGGGCTGGTGTTCGGCGCGGTCATCGGCTTTGCCCTGTCCACCATTGCCTCGCTTACGGGCGCCCTGCTCGGCTTTATGTGGATGCGCCGTCTGGCCTCGCCCCAGATGCGTGAGCGCTGGCAGGCGCGATTCAGGGGGAGGCTGCAGCTCGTCGGGCATGTTCTGGCGCACTCGCCTTTTCAGGCTGTGCTGACCTTGCGGCTCCTGCCTGTGGGATCTGCCATCATGGTTACGGCGGCGGCTGGCCTCTATGGTGTACCGCTGGCGGCTTTCGGCTGGGCCACGTTGCTGGGCGCCATCCCCCAGAATCTGGTTTTCGTCCTGATCGGTGCCGGGGCGCAGCTGGGGCAGAATATCCAGATCGGTCTCGGATTGCTGCTTTTTGCCGGATCATCCTTTCTGGCCTGGTTCCTACTCGCCAGAGCGCGCCGAGAGGGCAGTGCCCTCGCCCAGTTAGCAGACAAGGCCGACCCCGATCAGCCTGTGTGATATGCCCCTACTTCGCACACGAAATTGACTCTGGGGAGGGAATTCTCGCGGGTGATATTTGCGGCAGGTCAAAAAAATCATTGAAAAACGGCCGGGCTGCGATATCTGACACCTCGTCGCCAGAGACTGGCCAAAAAACTGCCTTCTTAAAACCGCCTTCTCCCTGTTGCGCTTGATGAGCGTGACGCCCGGCCGAAACGGGGCATTCGTCCTTATCTCACAGCCCTTTATCCAGCAGGAGCGCCTCATGGCCTCTCCCGACGGGATCTCTCTTTCTGTTACCCCAACATCGGGGCGTCAGACCGACTCAACTCAGCCGCCTGTTGTCATGCCCAGCTGGCTTCCCCTGCTGCTCGGGTTTCTGACCGCGGTGGGCCCGGTCTCGACCGATATCTACCTGCCCGCCTTCCCTGCGCTCGAGAAGTCTCTGCATTCCCCGGCAGGAAGCGCTGGCATGACGCTCTCAGCGTGGATGGTGGGACTTGCCATCGGGCAGATCAGCATGGGGCCACTGGCGGATCGCTTCGGGCGGCGCATCCCGATGCTGCTTGGCATGATCGTCTATACGGCGGGCAGTGTCGGCTGCGCCATGGCGACCACCATGAGCGCGATGTGCTTCTTCCGGCTCATTGCGGCCATCGCTGCGTCGGCCAGTATCGTGATCCCGAGTGCCTGCGTGCGTGACGTTTCCACGGGAAACGAGGCCGCAAAGCTCATGTCGAAGCTCATTCTGATACAGGGAATTGTGCCCATTCTGGCCCCGATGCTGGGTGGCATCGCGCTCGACTACATCAGCTGGCGGGCCATTTTCTGGGTCTCGGCTGTCTATGGCGGCCTTTGTGTCCTGCTGCTGCTGCGTGCCTTTCCCGAGACGCTGCCGCCTGAAAGCCGGCGCGAACTGCGCCCCCTCTCCCTGCTGCATCGCTATCTTTCCATCGCCCGCGAGCGCTGCTTCATCACCAATGCCCTGGTCTGGGGGTTCTGCGGCTTCCTGTCCTTTACCTATCTCACAGCCGCGCCGACCGTGTTCGAGCATATCTTCGGTTTCACGCCTGCCCATTACGGCATGTTGTTCGGCCTGTTTGCCGTCTGCATGATCGGGTCGTCACAGATCAACGGAGCTCTGGTAGGGCGTGTCAGTTCATCGGCCATGCTGGGCTGGGCGCTGGCCATTTCGATTCTGGGAGCCATCGCGTTGCTGGTCGTGGTGATGCTGGCCGAGCAATATCCCGGCCCGACACATCATATCCGTCCTGTCATGCTCATTCCCATCGTGGGCTGCATGATGATCACGCTGGGCATGACCGGCATTATCGGCCCCAATGCGATGGTCGGCGCACTCAGCAACCAGTCGCAGTTTGCCGGGAGCGCCTCGGCATTTGCCGGCACCATGCAATATGCGCTGGGATCGCTTGCCAGCACGGCCATCGGCCTTCTGCCTGCCAACAGTCCGATGCCCATGGCGGCGCTCATGCTGTTTGCCGGGTTGATGATGGGCGTATTTGCCATATTGCGCCCCCACGGCCACAAGACGGTATCGTGAGCAGAACGACCGTGTGGCTAAATGCTGGAGAGTTATCGCATGTCCGATTCGCCTGTCCTTCTTGTCGAGGATGACGATTCTGTTGCCCTGATTGTCGAGACGATCCTCTCCACCCTTGGCAGGACAATCCTGCGGGCCGGCTCGGCCCAGCGGGCCATTGTGCTTGCAGGCTCTGATGCCCCCGGCCTGATCATTACCGATCTCAATCTGCCCGGTGACATGGGGGGCGATGCGCTATCCCTGTATCTGCGCAAGACTCAGCCCGCACTACCCGTGATCCTGATCTCGGGAGATTTCGATGATGATACTGCCCGCGATGATCTGGTGCCCGGCGCGGTGATCCTGCCCAAGCCTTTCCGGCGGGCTGCCTTGCTTGAGGCCATTGAAAAGGCCACGGCTCGCGCAGTCTGACATTTACTTTCGAGACCCGAACCGGCTAGATGCCGCGCCTTTTGATGATCTTGTAAAGCAGGGAAGAGAAGCAGGAACATGACCCAGACACCGATTCATGGCGATCAGCCCGAACTCGACCTCAAGAAATATATTCGCGAGATCCCGGATTTCCCCAAGCCCGGTATCCTGTTTTACGATATCTCCACCCTCATCCGTAACGCCGATGCCTGGCAGATCGCGACAGCCCGTCTGGCCCGCGCCATCGCACCGTGGCAGCCCGATCTGCTGGCCGGCATCGAGAGCCGTGGCTTCCTGACCGCGGCGCCTGTTGCCATGCGCCTTGGTTGCGGTTTCATCATGCTGCGCAAGCCGGGCAAGCTGCCGGGCAAGACCATTTCGCTGAAATACGGGCTGGAATACGGCCAGGACGAGCTGCATATCCAGGAAGACGCGATCAAGCCCGGTCAGCGCGTTGTGGTGCTGGACGATCTGCTCGCCACGGGTGGCACGCTCGCCGCCTCGATCCGCCTTCTGAAGAATGTCGGGGCCGAGGTTGTGGGCACATCGGTTCTGGTCGAGCTTGACGGTCTGGGCGGCCGTGAGAAGCTGGACGCCCCCCTCCATTCGCTTCTAACCTACCCGGCCTGAGGGCCAGCCCAAGGCCAGACAGCCGACGCGTATGACCCGTGGGGGACGCCTTGTCCCCCCGATACGTTCTGGCGGTCATGGCAGGCCCCGTTCTGATGGAGCCTCGTCATGACAGATCGCCTCTCCTCGCCCTGGCAGCAGCGTTACCGCTCGCCCCTCCCCGCATCACTCGAGACGTCGCAAAACGCGGCCCCCATCTGCCAGAGCGCCGTTCTCGACAGCCTTCTCTCCCATCGCTCGGTCAGAGCCTATCGGCCCGATGCCCTGCCAGAGGGCACACTGGAAGCCGCCATCGCGGCCGCCCAGTCCGCCGCAACGTCGAGCAACCTTCAATGCTGGAGCGTTATCGCCATTGAGTCGCCTGAGCGACGCGAGGTTTTCGCCCAGCTCTGCGGCAACCAGGCTCATATCGCCGCAGCGCCGCTTTTTCTCGTCTGGCTGGCTGATATCTCACGTCTGGAACGCCTCGCCACACAGGCAGGCCAGCCTGCCGAAGCACTCGACTATACCGAATCCTTCCTTATAGCGGCCATCGACGCAGCTCTTGCCGCGCAGAATGCCGTGGCCGCCCTCGAAGCAGCGGGTCTTGGAACTGTCTATATCGGTGGGTTGCGCAATCATCCGCTTGAGGTCGCAAAGGAGCTCGACCTGCCAAAGGGCTGCGTCGGGCTTTTTGGCCTGTGCGTGGGCTATGAAGATGAGACACGCCCCGCCAGCATCAAACCGCGCCTGCCCCAACGCGCCGTACTGCATCGAGACCGTTACGACACCAAGCAGGAAGCTGAAGCCATCGCCAGCTTCGATGCGGCTGACAACGCCTTCCAGCAGGAACAGTCACTGCCGCCTCGCCTCTGGTCCGAGGCCATGGTCAAACGCATCGTTTCACGTGAAGGCCTGCATGGCCGCGATACCCTGCTTGCCTCTCTCAAGGCCCTCGGTTTCCCGATGAAATAGGCTTGCGCCCAGCCGGACAGCTTTCCTCGCCTCTCAGGAAAGCTTCGGCTGGGTTGCGTCCGGTCTGGCACCGCTCAGGATGATATCGATGAACTGGACGGCCTGTTCCGGACGGTCGCCCGCAATCGTGCAGACACCATAAACCGCGCGTAGCATGTCTGTCGGGTCCACATCGTCACGCAGATCCCCCTGCGCGACACAGGCAGCAGCGAGTTTCTGCACGGTTTCGACAATGGGGCCGCCCGTGCGGGCGTAAAGTGCCGATGCGCCACCAGAGAGCGTATTGAAAACGGGTATCATGGTCTGCTTCGTGGCGGCATAGCCGACAAAAAGCCGCATCCATGCCCGCAAGGCCTCAAGCGGGGGATGAGCCGCACGAAGCGTATCGGCTGCGCCGAGCAACTGGTCACGCTCGTCTGCATAAACAGCCTCGATCAGGGCGGAACGATCGGCAAAGTGACGATAGAGCGTGCCGACACCCACACCCGCACGGGCTGCGATTTCGTCCATGCGTATATCAGTCTCACCGGTCACGAAGGCCTGGCGTGCAGCGGCCATCAAAGCCTGACGGCTCCGCTGCCCATCGGCGCGGGGGCGCCTTTGGCGGGGCGTCTCGCCCATGATCATTGTCCCCTTGTTAAACGGAATTTGATTCCGTATATGTAAAGCGGAGTATGCTTCCGTTTAGCGCGCGTCCTGTCGGCCGGCAAGATGTGCGCGCCTTATGCCCTGCGAGGCTGTTCATGTCTGCTCTTACTTCCTCTCCCGCTACACCGGCGATGACGCCGGACACCAAGTTCAATGCGCAATCCACCACCGATGATGTGCTTGCCGGCCTTTCCCTGGCTGGGAAACGTTATCTCGTCACCGGTGTTTCTGCCGGTCTTGGGGTCGAGACTGCCCGTGCCCTGGTGGCTCATGGTGCCGAGGTTATCGGCACGGCCCGTGATCTGGCCAAGGCAGCCAGGGCGACTGCCGGCATCGACCCGACACGCCTGCAGATCGAAAAACTTGCGCTCAATGATCTGGCAAGTGTCCGTGACTGCGCCGAACGCCTGTTGGCACAGGGCATGACATTCGATGCGATCATTGCCAATGCTGGCGTCATGGCCACACCGCAGGGTGTGACGAAGGACGGTTTTGAAACCCAGTTTGGCACGAACCATCTGGGTCATTTCGTCCTGGTAAACCGACTGATCCCGGTGGTCAGGCCCGGTGGACGCGTGGTCATGCTTTCCTCTGCGGGGCACCGCTACAGCGATGTCAATCTGGAGGATCCGGGGTTCCTGACAACAGACTATACGCCCTTCGGCGCTTACGGACGATCCAAGACAGCCAATATCCTGTTCGCAGTCGCGCTGGATGCCCGGCACAGGGCACGCGGCATACGGGCCGTTGCCATGCATCCGGGCGGAATCGCCACCGAACTGGTGCGCCACATGGCTGAAGGTGAGATCGAGGCCATGATCGAGCGCATCAATCAACAGGAGGCCGAGGCAGGTCGACCGCCTTTCCGCTTCAAGACCATTCCACAGGGGGCTGCCAGCGCTGTCTGGGCCGCGACCCGCGCGGAACCGTCAGAGATTGGTGGCCGCTATGGTGAGGATTGCGGCATCAGCGCGATTGTGCCGGATGACCAGCCGCTTGGGATCACCATTCCCGGCGTGCGGGCCTATGCGGTTGACCCCGAGCGGGCTGAGGCTCTCTGGGTCCTGAGCGAGAAAATGGTGAGGGAAACCTTTCCCACACCGTGATCAGCTCATTTGACAAACCATTCGGGTTGTTCTGGCGGCCCTTGTCGCATCCGGGCCGTCCTTGCATGAGAAATGCAGGTCGGCCCGGACAGAAGCCGCTTAGCGCAGGATCCCGGTATGGCCCACACTATAGCGACCCGGTTGTGGCCAGACGGTCAGGCCATGCGGCTCCGCCCCCACGGGGATTTTCTTCACATCGCCAGTCTCGGTGTTGATGGCATAGGCCACATCATCAAAACGGCCAGAGAGCCAGAGGAGCTTTCCATCGGCGCTGACATTGCCCATGTCGGGGCTGCCACCACCGGGAATCGGCCAGGTCTTGACCACCTTGTCTGTCGCGAAATCAATCACCGATACGCTGCCAGGGCTGCGACGCGGACCATGGATCTTGTGGGATCCGCGATTGGCCACATACATGAACTTGCCGTCACGGCTGGGGTATTCGCCATGCGTACCGGGGCCAGTCGGGATGAAGCCGGTTTCCTTGAAGCTGTCACCATCGACCACGAACACACCATCGGCGTGCATATCGGCAATGTAGAATTTGTGGCCGTTCGGGGCGGTCAGGATATCCTGCGGCATCCCACCCTTTGACAGTTTGAGATACCCAATCAGGCTGCGATTGACCGTATCGATCTTGGCCAGATAGCCGCCGAACTCGCAGGTGAAAATGGCATAGCGGCCATCGATCGAGAAATCGGCGTGGTTGATGCCCTTGCACTGTGGCGCCTCAACCGAACCGATAAGCGCCATGGTATGCGGGTCACGGAAATCCAGACGCTCGTGCGCTTCAGCCACCACAATGGCGTATTTGCCATCCGGGGTGAAATACATGTTGTAGGGGTCGTCCACCGTCACGGCAGGACCGGGCTTGCCCGTGCGCGGATCGATCGGGGTCAGGCTGCCATCATTGCTGCCCTCGGCGTTATTGGTGACCCATAATGTCCGCAGATCCCAGCTGGGCACCACATGCTGCGGGCTGCGACCGACCTTGAAGGTATCGACCACCTTGAACGTTGCGGGATCGATGACCGAGACGCTGTTGCCGCGCAGATTGGGCACATACACCCGCGCCAGATCATCCTTGATGGCGGGAGAGATCTTGCCCGAAATCGTCTCGCTATAGATGTTTTTTGGGTCGATAACCGCAGGCATGCCGGGAATTGTCTGCACGGCACCGGCAACCGGGGTGGTTGTGCTGGCGGGCGTCGTGCTGGCCGGGGTAGCGCCAGACGCAGGCGCAGGAGCCGGGGCTTGTGAGGTCACACCCGAAGCAGCCGATGATGCTGTTGCCGGTACGGACGCCGCCTGTGCCGGAGCTGCAGGGGTTTCCTGCGCACGTGTCGCCTGGGCGGTGGCCAATGACAGGCCGAGCAGCGAGACGATGAACGCGTGATGTGAGAACTTCATAGATGCTCCTTGATAACGGTTCTGCTTAGCGTGACGCGCCGAGGGCATCGAGCGCCGCCTGAACCTGAATCGCTGTTCCGATCTGCCCCAGCGCCACAGTCGCCGGGCGCGGGTCGCCGCCATAAACGCCCTGTGCGCTGTCTGGCAGCGCAGCACTGTGCAACGCCTGCTCACGCACCATCGTCGGATCGATAGCCAGCATGAGCGCCGTATCGCTCAGATCCGCATGTTTGCCCAAGTCCTTGCCATATCCCTTTTGCCTCAGGACCTCGGCATAGCGTGTGCCGATACTGTCATAATAGGCCGTGAGGTAGACGGCCTCGCCCTGGCCACGCCACTTATTGTTCAGCTTGTCCACCGCCGCCTTGAGATAGGACAAATACCCGCCGTGGTCGGCAATAAACACAACACGCCTGAAACCCTGGACATGAAAGCTGTCCCCCGCTCCCATGATCAGCCCCTCAAACACAGCAGGCGGGATCGAGATCGTCCCGGCAAAACGCATGTGGGAGGTGCGGGGGGAGGTTCCGCCTTCGGGAACATAGGCAATGACCGGCGCGACAAGCGTATGGCCCAGCCGGGCGGCAATGCGTTCCGCCTGCACTTCGGCCCGCACATTGTGCTTGCCGACGGCAATATAGGGGCCGCTTTGCTCGGTTCCCCCTACGGGTACGATGATCGTATCTGTCCCGGACTGGATACGGGACTGGATTTCGGTCCAGGTCAGCCTTGCAAAGGATACCGTTTCGGCATGACCCGCCGACGGACGGATGAGGCAGGTCAGCGCCGAGGCAACCAACAGACAGGCCGCACGCCTGACATCGGGAATAAAAGCCAAACCGAGATCTTTCACCGGAAAACTTGACACACGAAACGCCTTGCCCTTCGTCTGCCGGGCCTGAGCGGATCAGGTTTTAACATAGCTGGCGCGGTGCGCCAGAGAGGCGCGCCAAAAGACCGATGCCTGGGCGCGGTGCCCCTCCTTGCCGCTATATCCCGCGTCATTCCGCGACCAGACCTTGCTGCTGCCCCACCAATGCTGTGCCCCCGCTAGAGGCAGACCGCATGACGCAGCACAGGGAGCAAAACCAGCCACTTCGGGCGCTGTCATGTTGCAGAGTTTTGCCAGCACTGTAAAACCTGCTGGCTCCCACACAGTCCCGCTTTCACGCCTTCACTTCAGGATACCATTTTCATGGCGCTCGACCCCGTTGGCCTCAACGCCCTTCTGGCCCCCGAACCCATCGACAGTGTTGCCCATGTCATTCAGGTCGCTCTGACACCGGTTTTCATGCTGTCAGGCGTCGCCTCGCTGTTGACCCTGTTCAATACGCGTCTGGCACGGGTTTCGGACCATGTGGAGGAAGTCGCCCATCGCCTGCAGGACGACCATGAGGGCGACCCGGATGAGACAGCACGGTTGAAGCGGCACCAGCGTCGATTACGCCGACGGGTCTTTGCTCTGGATTGCGCCATCATGCTGGGTGGGGTTGGCGGGGCCTCCACCTGCGGCGCGGCACTGGCCCTGTTTCTGGGCAGTCTGCATAACAGCCAAACAGTGGCCTGGCTGATCTTCCTGTTCGGAGGTGCGCTGTTCTGTACGGTCGGAGCGCTATCGTCCTTTCTGGTGGATACACTTCTGGCCTGGCATGGCCTGAAAAGAGATGGAGCCCTTCCCAAGCCCGTAACCACCATCAAAGCAACAAGATAGGCCTTGGGATACCTTGACGGGATATTTTATTTCGCCAAATACCCGGAGGTAAAATCCAAATAGAAAACGAAGTCGTTCCATGCGTTTATTGCATTGCTGGAACGCGTTTTGAGCGATTGCTTCGGACCGGTTTTGGGCGCTCTTACCGCGCCCACACACCAGATACCTTAGGAATAGCTTATGTTCACTGTTGAAATCCTCAACCTCGTCTCGCATCCGCTCAGCGCTCTGAGCGCCCTGACGATGGTCTCTTTCATTCCCGTTATTGGCGCTCTTCTGGTTGCCACGATCGCAGCTGATCGTACAGCCTGATTTAACGCCATATATGCTCGTGAATACTTGAAGAAGAGATCAATCACCCGTTTGGGCATCATCCCGTCTTCAAGAAATTCATCGCTATTGCTTGCTCCCCGCCCTCAACGGCGGGTCGGTGCAAACAATCCCAGATCCAGCTTGTGACCATTGGAATAGTTGAGCCCGGTAACGCGGCCATATTCCGTCAGGGCAACGCCCTGCCCGTCCAGCGCTGAGCGAAGTGCCGTCTCGTCCTTGCGATCGACCAGCACCAGAGAACACGACATGTTAGCTGTGAGATACCGTGCGGCATCGGGCACGCCGAGCAGCTTCGTGTTCGATCCGGCCAGAAACGCCAGACTGGGCTCCGAATAGGATACCGAGACGAGCGTACTATCCTCACAAGGCTTGTAATCCTCGTAAAGCGCCGCGGCGCGGGGCGCGAGCTGCAACAGGCCAAGATTGGGTATGACCGTGAGGAAGATGCCGGCATGAATTACAACAGCCGCGCTGATCATGACCCAGGCCGCCTGAAGGCGTCGCGCTTTCCACAAAAGCCAGAACCCGTAAACCACCAGAGGCAGAGCGCCTGCCACGGCAATCGACGCGCCAATATCGAAGCGATGCTCGCTCTGCCATAGCAAAGCGAGTCCAGCCACGGCAAAGACCAGAGCCAGTGCGCCCCAGAGCAGACCATAGACCCCCATCAGCCCCCGTGCCCACAAGGCAGAGGGTCGACGCAGCGGCCACCTGACCAGAGTTGCCGCTACCAGAATGGCAATCGCGGGGTAGGTGGGCAGAACATAATGCGGCAGCTTGGTCGCAATCGCTTCGAAAACCAGCCAATGGGGGACAATCCAGCACAGCAGAAAGCGCACGGCTGGCTCGCGGTGACGCGCCCAGATGGCAGGCAGACCCAGCACCAGAAAGAGCGAGCCAGGCCAGAAGGCGAGCAGGAACACGACAACATGAAAGCCCGGCGGCAGGCCATGCGCCTGCTGCCCGTGTCCAATCTTGCCAAGGAAATTGGTTCCGACTGCGCGTGAGAAGAAGGCACCGTGGCTGACCACGCCAATCGCGATGCACCAGGGCAGCACGACAGCCAGAGTGACCAGCCAGCCCCATGAAGGGCGCAAACGCCGAAACCAGCTCGCCTGCTTTTCAATCACCCGCAGGGCCAACGGTGTAGCAAGCCCGGGGATGAGAACGACCGGCCCCTTGAGCATGAGCCCACAACCCAACGCGCCCCAATACAGAAGCGCGATGGTGACCGGCGTTTCGCGATTGCGCTGGGCGTCGAGATAAGCGCGCAGCAAGGCCGTCTCGACTAGCAGGATATCAAGCAGCAAGACGGTGTCGATGGTCGCCATCCGCCCTTCGGCTGTCAGCAACGTCGAGACCGCCAGCAGGGCCGCGGCCACGAGGCCGGTCATCCCGCTAAAAAGCAGAGCCCCCAGATAGGCTGTCAGAGTCACTGCCGATACAGCAGCAATCAGGCTCGGGATTCGATAGGGCCAGGCAACATGGCGGTCATGAGGACCGCCAAAAAGTTTCTGCGCCGTCGCTTCCAGCCAGTAAATTCCAGCAGGCTGCAGATAGCGGGGCTGATCGAGAAAACGGACATCGATGAAATTGCCGCTCTCAAGCATCTGCGCCGACGCTTCCATATAGCGCGGCTCATCGCGATCAAGCGGCACGAGGCTCATGCGCCCAGGCAGGAAAATTGCCAGCGTCAGCAGCGCTACGCCAAGGTAATGGCGCCAGGTCAGAGTCATGAGAGCCCTCAGCGTTCGGTTACGCGGCCCGGCAGTCTCGTACGATTGAGCAGCCACATGACACCCAGAAGATCACGGATGCCGACGAGCGCGCGATTGAGATTGGTATATTTGGACTGGCCGTGCAGACGCGCCCGGTGGCGGGTCTCGACACAGATCAGCTTTGCCCCGTAGCACCCTAGAAGGGCAGGCAGAAAGCGATGCACACCCTCGAACTGCGGAATACGCAGGAAGGTATCACGCGCGAACAGCTTCATGGGGGCGCCCGTATCGGGGCAACCATCATTGAGAAGTCGACGACGCAGCCCGTTGGCCAGTCGCGTGGCAATTACGCGTGAAAGACGGTCATTACGCTTGAGGCGTACGCCCACAACCAGAGGTTCGCCTTCGGTAAAGGCTTCGGCGCGTTTGAGCATGTCGATAATGACTGCGGGATCATCCTGACCGTCGCCATCCAGCGTGGCAATCCAGCGTCCCTGGGCCGCCTCGATGCCGGTACGCAACGCCGCAGACTTGCCCCGGCACCGATCATGGCTCAGCAGGCGTAGGGCAGGAAGGAGGCTGTCACGGGCAGAGAGGAGTTGGGGCACCGTCGCATCGCGGCTGCCATCATCGACGAAGATGATTTCGATATCCGGCGCGTTCTCGAACACATTCGCGAGCTCCTCGCAAACGGGGCGGATATTCTCGGCCTCATTCAGAACGGCGATAACAATGGAGAGACGAATGGTCATGGCAGAAACCGCCTATGAATTGTCCGGGCCATGAAGCCCGGACAGATGATCAGGCCGCGTTCTGGTTGCGCGATCCGGCTTCGTTGGAAGCCTTCAAAGCCTGTGGCAGATCACTGATGCCACGGTCAAGCAGGGCTGAGGCACCTGCCTGCTCGGCAGTAAGATGCTGTGTCAGCAGGCTGCGTGTCGCCTGAATGGCTGCATCGGCTGCCATTTCACGCACTTCGCGAATAGCTGCGCGCTCGGAAGCGGCAATACGATCACGAGCCATCTGCTCGCGACGGGCTGCCACGGCTTCTGCCTCGCGGCGGGCGTTCTCGGCAATGCTGGCCGCCTCGGCGCGTGAACGCTCGATCAGGGCACGGGATTCGGCCAGAGCCTGCTCACGCTCACGCGTGGCATCTTCAAGCATCTTCTCGGCCTCACGGCGCAGGCGGCTTGCCTCGTCCAGATTGCTGCGCACCTGATCGGCACGCGCGTCGAGAACGGCTGCAATGGCCGCCCAGAGCTTGCGTCCGAAGAACAGGAAGAACAGGACGAAGGAAATAGCGACATAGAAACGCTGATCATGAAACATCGCGTGCTCTCCTCAGCCCTTGCTGACCGCAAGCCCGGCATGGACCGCGTCCTGCACCTGAGCCCTGGAAACCGCATTTTCCAGACCTGCGGGACGCAGCAGCTTCTCGATCAGGCTATGAGCCGTTTCGGTAGCGACTGTCGGCAGGCTGGCAAGCGCTTCGGCACGGGCAGAAGCAATGCGCTTTTCAGCTTCGACAATATCGGCATGGAGCCGATGGTTCATTTCGTGGGTCTGTGCCTCGGCAGCCATACGGGCTTCGTGAACGACCCGATCGATATTGGCCTGCGCCTGTGCGGCCGCATCATGGCGGGCGCGACGCAGCTCGTCAACGGCGCGGTCAGCGTCGTCACGGGCACGGCGGGCAATATCGAGATCGCCCTCGATCCGGTTGCGTCGATGGGTCAGAACCCCTTCGATGCGCGGCAGGGCCGAGCGGCTCAGAATGACGTAGAAAACCGCGAAGATGACAGCGCCCCAGACCACCTGCCCGATAAGCAGGGGGTTGGAGAAGTCAAGCTGCGGCATGCCAACGGCCCAGGCCCGTCCCGGCACAGTGCCGAGCGCAAGCACGACGGCAAGCGTGGCAGCGAGATTTCGAGACGGAAGGCGCATGACTGTTACCCCTGCCTCTGGATCAGACGAAGAGGATCAGGAAGGCGATGAGGAGAGCGAAAAGCGCAACGGCTTCCGTCAGCGCGAAGCCGAGCATGCCGAGGCCGAACACGTGCGGGCGTGCAGCCGGGTTGCGGGCGATCGAGCTCACCAGCGTCGAGAAGATGTTGCCGAGGCCGATGCCGACACCGGCAAGAGCGATAACAGCAATACCGGCGCCAATTTCGCGAGCAGCAGAGACGTCCATGAGTCAGGTTCCTTGGTTACGACGATACAACAGTTGAGCGTGGGTCGCGGCGTGCACTCAGTGCGCCACAGCCTCACGCAGATAAATGCAGGTGAGGATGGCGAACACATAAGCCTGCAGAACGCCCACCAGCAATTCCAGAGCCGTCAGTGCGACGTTGATGACGACAGGCGCCACAGCCAGCACCGACCCGAAGGCTCCAAGACCCGCCAGCATCAGGGTAAAGCCAGCGAAAACTTCGAGCAGAACGTGACCAGCCATCATGTTGGCGAAAAGTCGGATCGACAGGCTGACAGGTCGCGAAAGAAAGGAGAGGATCTCGATCGGCACCAGAAGCGGCGCAAGAAAAACCGGGGCGCCATCGGGCATGAAATGCGCGAAGAACTTGAAGCCCTGATGCTTCAGCGAAGCGAGAATCGACACCACGAAGACCAGCAGGGCCAGCGACACGGTCACGGCAATATGGCTGGTAAAGGTGAAGCAATACGGGATCAGGCCAAGATAGTTACCGGCCAGAATGAAGAAGAACAGAGCAAACACGAACGGGAAGAAGGCGGTGCCTTCCTTGCCGATGGTTTCGATCGCCATATTGTGGATGAAGTCATAGCCCAGCTCGGCCGCTGCCTGCAGACGGCCGGGAACGACAGCCGCCGGACGCATGCCGATATACAGGAAGGCCAGAACAAGGATGACAGCCACCAGCATGAAAGCCGGAGACTGACTGAAGCGCAGTGCTTCGCCAATCTGCCCGAGAACAGGATGAAGCTCGAACTGGCCGAGCGCGTCAATCGTTGATCCGGCGGCCAAGCTGCCTCTCCCGCTTACGATGCAGACTTCCAGGCCTATGCCGGAAATCCATGAAACCCACAGTAAAGAGCGTACCTTGCGGCATCACCCCATCAGACGTTGGCGTTTTTCACCGCACGCCAGACATTCAGCATTCCTGCTGCACCGCCGACGAGCGAGAACAGGATCAGGAACAACGGTCTGATACTGCACAGGCGGTCAAGCCCATAGCCCAGAGCCACACCAACAACCAGAGCGGCGACCATTTCGGTCCCGATTCTCATTGCCAGCCCGAATGCCGAATAATCGGCATCGCTTTCATTCCCTGTGGAAACCGAGTCCGACTTACCGCTTTTACCGCGCATCCGGAGTTCTGCATCGGCCAGCCTCTTGTTGAAGCTGTCGGCGCCTTGCTCCGCCTGCGAGGAAACGTTTCGGTCGTCCAGTGCGCCCACGATTCCATACCTCGCTTTTCTCCCCTGTGCGGGGAGTCCTTGGTGCGCGTCTGCTACCCATGTCGACGTGTCGTGTCAACGCCTCGTAACTGCAGGACAATGATTTCTTGGCCCTGTCATGACCGCGTTACTGGCCCCTCGCCTCACCTGTCAGCTCACGCCTCGTCCTGTCCAGTGCCTCTGCGTAACGACGCAGCACATATTTCTCGCTCAGAAGCCCTACGACACGGCGTGAAGCGTGGTCGGCAATCACGACAAGGGCATCGGCCTCGGCCTGTTCGAAAAAGGCTGCGGCTTCCCGGCAGGTCATCTCCGGCAGCAACGTCATATCCTGATGCAGGGCCAGAGCGCCGAGCACCCTGTCATCGGGGTGATCCGGCGCATGAATCTCAGACAGAAGCACGATCCCGCGATATGTTCCCGACGCATCCACCAGCACGATCTGCGGCGTTGCACCAAGAGGGCAGCATTGCCGCGCCTGACCAAGCAGGGTGTCCGGTGTGAAGCAGGTCATCTCATGGCGCATCATCCGCCCCACGGTCAGTTCACGCAGCCAGCTGATATCGATGGCAGAGCGAATCGATTCGCCACGTTGATGAAAGCGCCATGTGGCGAACGAGTAGCCAAACAGACGCCGCACCGTCAGCAAAGACATCACACTGGCCAGCAAAACACCGCTTGCCAGAGAGAGATCAGCCGTCATTTCAAGAACAAGGCAGGTCATGGTCATCGGTACACCGATGATCGCCACTGCCGTGGCACTCATGCCAAGAATGGCGCAGGTTGTGACCGGCAAGGCCGCCGGGAAGAACGCTGTCAGTCCATGCCCGAAAATCGATCCTGACAGCACACCGAGAAAAAGCGATGCGAAGAACAAACCGCCGCGAAAGCCACTCCCGATCGAGATGGACGAGGCCACGGTCTTGAACACCAGCAATATGACGAGTGTGGAGACTGGCAACCCGTCAACCAGCATCTTGCGAACTGCTGCGTGCCCCGCAGACAGGATGGATGGCGAGTAAAGGGCGAGGCCACCCACCATCAACCCGCCCAGAGCGGGCCTGACCCAGCCCGGCAGGGACAGCTGCCTGAACAGGCCCTCGGCAAATGTCACGCCATACATGACAGCAATTCCGGCAAGACCACATGTGACGCCAAGCAGCATGACCGGCAGGCTGTCACGCATGCCCAGGGCAGTGTGCGGCAGCATGGTAACCGTCGCCGTTACCCCGCCCAGCAGGCGGACAACCCCGACAGCACTGATACTTGCGATCGCGACAGGGGCCAGATTGACGAGGGAATACGTCCCGATCACCAGTTCAAAGGCATAGAAGGCCCCTGCCATGGGAGCATCGAACGCCGCACCAATAGCGCCCCCGGCACCGCACCCCACCAGGATACGCATATCGGCGCGCCGCACCCTGAACAAGGCGCCACATCGCGAACCCAGAGCCGCAGCAATCTGCGAGAACCCGGCTTCGAGGCCGAGCGAGGCACCGCAGCCATTGGACATGAAGGTTTGAAACGCCACGATGGCACTGTCACGCACCGACATACGCCCACCGTGAAGGGCATTGGCCTCGATCGGATCAACAGGGCGATGGCGGTAGCGCCGCGCGATGATCAGCCCGAACATGCCGAGCGCAAGGCCGCCAAGGCAGGGCATGAGCACGGTGCGCCAGGGATCGAGACGGTCAAGCCCCGAGAGCCTGCCATCGTTGTGCAGGTCATAAAGCAGCCTGTGGGCGAGCAACGTTGCCCGTGTCATGAGCCAGACACTCAATCCAGCAAAAATTCCGACACACGATGATAGGGCAGTCAACCAGATTTCATTGGATCGGACGAGGGCGCGGGCATAGTAGGGCACATGCACCCTGTGGCGAATACGCCTGAAAGCCTGTCGCCGCGCAGTTCTGTGGAACCCTGAACCCAAGAGAGATCCTGACATGACTTTGAGGACCGAAGGAAAGCGCTGTCCTTATTGTCGTCTGGACTTGTCGCAGGCAACAGAAAACCCCAGACTTCCGCTCCATTCCGCCTGCAAGGCCCCTTACTGGCCGCATTGCCGTCCCCAGCGGACAGCGCATCGCCCAATGGCCCCCGTCGTCCCTCTGCTCATAAGGACTCACCCATCGTGCTTCTGAACGTTATCGAGCGCCTCCCGGCCCAGCCTGCGGGTCATCCGCCGGTCGTGTTCCTGCATGGCCTGTTCGGACGCGCACGCAACATGGGGTTCCTCCAGCGCCAGGTGGCGCGTACCCATCGCACGCTCGCGCTTGATTTACGCAATCATGGCGAGAGCCCTCACGGGCCGATGGACTACCCGACCATGGTGGATGATGTGGTGGAAACCCTGCGTGCGCAGGAAGCCCTGCCCGCCATACTGGTGGGCCATTCCATGGGCGGCAAGCTCGCCATGATCATGGCGCTGCAATACCCCGAACTCGTGGCAGGGCTCCTGATTGGCGATATGGCACCGGCACGCACCGGCTTCGGGCAAGCCGCCCTGGCGGAAGCGATGCTGCATATCCACTTTCCCGATCATCTCGACCGGCAGGAAGCCGACCAGCTTCTCGCCCGGGAAATTCCCAATAGGAGTGTGCGTGACCTGATGCTCCAGAATGTTCGCCTCGGCAGCGATCCGGGCTGGCAGATCGGCCTGAAGGACATAGCCAACTCAATGCCCAACATCGAGAACTGGCCTTACATGCCCGAAGGCTATGTCTACGAAGGGCCGACGCTTTTTCTGCGCGGTGAACATTCGCCCTATATCGGCAAGGATCACGAACCGGTCATGAGGCGGCTTTTCCCCCATTACCGTCTGGAAACGATCCCCGATGCCGGGCACTGGCTCCATGCGGACAATCCCAAGCTGTTCACCGAAAAAATGCTCGCTTTCATCGATACGATATGACCACACCCCCCCCTGAGACCAAGGTTTCAACCGCAATGATCAAACGCGCCGCCCTGCTGCTGTTATTGCACACTGGATGTATGTCTGTCGGATACGCGCAGGCAGACCCTTTGCCGGCGCTGACGCGTGAAGGTCTCCAGGCGCTCAACCTTGCCCAGGCTTCAATGGGGTTTCATTCGGTTGCCGGTCCGCACAACGAGACAGCATCGGTCGCCGACCTGTACCGGTCGACCCTGATAAAAGGAGGTTTTCCGAACGACACCATCGCAATAACAAGACAGGATGATACGGCCTTTCTGGTTCTCCGCTGGAAAGGACGAAACCCGGCACTCAAACCTCTCGTGATATCAGGTCATATGGACGTGGTGGCCGCCACCCCTTCTGACTGGCAGCACGACCCGTTCAGCCCGGTTACGGAAAACGGCTATCTTTATGGCCGTGGCGCCAGCGACATGAAGATGAGCAACGCGCTGGCGATCACATCCCTGATCCATCTCAGACAACAGGGATTCGTTCCGGCGCGTGACGTGATCCTGGCTTTTTCCGGAGATGAGGAAACAGCGATGAAAACCGGCCAGATCCTGGCCCGGATGTTCTCCAACGCCGCAGAGGTTCTCAACCTCGATGTTGGCGGCGGCGTGCTGGATGAGGAAACGAACCGTCCCCTCTTCTATACATGGTCAGGCGCTGAAAAGACCTATGCCGACATCAGGCTGAGTGTGACAGATCCGGGTGGACACTCCTCTGAACCACGTACCCGCAATGCCATCGACGTGCTGGCGGCCGCCTTGCTCAAGATACAGGCAACCCCTTTCAGGCCCGAACTCAACGCCCTGACCCGCAGCTATTTCATGAATGCCGCGCGCTTCTCCTCCCCACGTCTTGCTGCGGCCATGCGCGTTTTTGCTGCAACACCCGACAACGCCCAGGCCGTTGCGATATTACGCGCTGAACCCTCTCTGGTGGGCAGCATCGGCACGACCTGCGTGGTGACGACAATTCAGGGGGGTCATGCCCTCAATGCGCTTCCGCAGCACGCGAATGCCAACATCAATTGCCGTATCTTCCCAGGACATTCACGTGTCGATGTCATCCACGAGCTAACCGAAATGATTGCCGATCCATCTGTCCATCTGCAGGACCAGAGTACCGGCACAGTCGAAACACAGCCCTCGCCCCTTGATACGCCCTTTGCCAGCGCCGTGACCCGGGCTGCGCAAGCGGCCTATCCGGACGTGCCAGTGTTTCCAAGCATGAGTTCAGGCGCGAGCGACAGCATGTGGTTCAGAGCCTTGGGCGTACCGAGCTACGGTGCCTGCCCGATCTTCATGAAGTCATCAGACAATTTTGCTCACGGACTGAACGAGCGCGTCCCGCTTTCAGCCATTACACCGGGCCTGCATTTTCTGCTTTCACTGATACCGGCTCTCTCCGGGCGCTGATGTGCCCATACCGGGGCATGGAACAGGCCCGCAAATCGCGCCCTCATCATGGCGCGGCCCTTCCAACCAGAAACAGTCACCTCCCTCAGCCAGTCAGGGCATTACGAACCGATTTTCCTTCCTCCGAGAGACGCCACAGATACCATGCCAGCGCCGAGCGCCAGGGAGAGAAACGAGCGGCCTCCGCACGTAGCTGCGCTGGCTTGGGTGGCAAGTCGAGTCCGTGCAGCTTCTGCCATCCTGCCCGGACCGCAAAATCGTCAACTGGAAGCACGTCCTGTCGCCCCAATGTGAAGATAAGTAACATCTCGACAGTCCAGCGCCCGACTCCGCGCAACGTGGTCAAACGGGTGATCAACACGTCGTCGTCCAGCCCTGCCGCCTCTTCGGCACCCGGCACAAGGCCCTCCAGCCGGGCCTGCGCCAACCCACGCAACGCGACATATTTGGCAGCCGAGAGCCCACACCCCCTGAGTGTATCCTCAGGCAGGGAGAGAAGAAAACCAGGCTCGGGCATCTCTCCGCCCGCGAGCGCACAGACACGCCCCAGGATTGCCTCTGCTGCGCGACCATGAAGCTGCTGGCCAATGATGGCCCGTATCAGGGCCTGATAGGGTGTCTTGCCGTCGGCCCCGCGCAGACGGCAGGGCCCGATGCGGGCGATGACGTCCGCCAGAGCCGGATCCTGCCCGAGACAGGTATAAAGAGCAGGGTCTTCGAGCACCGGTTTTTCCTCTTATGTAACAGACGAGACGTTCACGCGCTTGGCAAGATCATGGGTCCAATGTCATGATAGCGCCAGATGCCAGATCGTGTCGTGCTCCAGGGAAAGATCCCTGCCCGGCCACGTGGCGGCGTGTGTTCTGATTCTTGCAGGTGTTCTTCTGAAACGCACCCGACCCGTCGATCCGGCGCCCCCTTCATCCGGTGCGGCCCACGCCCCGCGCCCGGACGGAAAACGGGCACGTAACGAGCCGTTGCTCTTTGCACCGGCGGCAAGGTCCATGCGCGCCCTGCCCCCTATGCGCGGCATGCGTGCGCCACTGAGGCAGTACGAGCCCAAAACCGGGCTTGAGCCCGATCTGAAACCAGCTGGCACGTCGCTCATCCGCCCCCAGATTCTGGAAGATCAGGGTGTTGTCACGGTCCTCATCGCTTCAGCCATTGCTCACGCGATCATCCTGGGTCTGCTTGTTTATGAGGGTGCCCGCCATGCGCGAGGCCTGCCCGAAGGAATCGAACAGCCCCAGGTCGAGATGATGTTTGCGCCACCGTCGCGCAGCGGGATGGCAGGGCCGCATGAAGACAAGCCCGGCGGCGAGGAAAAGCCATCGCAGAGTCATGATGCGCCTTCGGCCTCCAGCCCCGAGAAGGAACAGGAGCAGCAGCCGGACCAAGCCGAATCCACGCCCACCCCGGCGGTACCAACGCCGACACCGCCGGCTGCCCCCCCTGTGCCCGATGGTCCCTCAACCGAGATTCCCAAGACACAGACTGACCGACCCATAAGCCCCGGTATCGCCAAGTCGGGTACGAAAACCCAGACGCGCGCCCATAGCCATCGCTCCAGCCGACGCCCGACCACGAAACAGTCGGACAATCCGTTTGCAAACATGACGACGCTCGATTTTGGCGAGGCCCCCTCCACCCCGCGCCGTCAACGTGGACGCCGCGGCGGTTCGGGTGCGCCCATCGACATGTCGCTCGGCCCGCTTTCGACCAATGGCCAGATCAACGCGCCCTTCATGACGCGCAACTCCATACGCGGCGTGAGCGACGATTATGGCAGCGAGATCGACCGCTGGATCCGCGCGCATCTCTATTACCCAGAGGATGCCATCAAGAACGGCGAAGACGGCCCCTCCTCTGTTCATGTCGTGCTCGACCGCACGGGCCACGTGAAATCAGTGCGCCTTACAGGGCAGTCGGGCTCCTACTCGCTTGATGCCGCAACGACAGGCATGTTCCAGGGCGCGCATCTGCCACCCGTTCCGCCCGATATGAAGGGCGACCATTTCGATATTGACCTTACGATCAACTACATCCTGATCAGACGCTGAGACCCGCATGAGCCTGGACTCCGTTCGCGACGAACTCGCCCGCCTTGCCCCCGATCTGTCGATCATCGACGATGGTCGCAGCACCGCCACCGTTCTCGAAGCGACCGATGTGCACGGTGTCGACCCCGACCAGATCGCCAAGACCCTCTGTGTGGATGTGGGCGGGCGTATTGTCCTTGTCGTCATGGCTGGGACAGCGCGGCTCGATAACAAGCGCGCCCGTGAGGCTCTGGGCGGCAAGCCCCGCTTTCTGGGGCTCGAAGCCGTGATGGAAGTCACCAGTCACCCGGTGGGCGGTGTCTGCCCCTTTGGCCTGCCTGCACCTCTCCCGGTCTATTGTGATGAATCCTTACGTGCCTTCGAGGAAATCATCCCCGCCGCTGGATCGATCACGGCCTCGGTGCGCATGACGCCACAACGCCTTGTCGAACTGACAGACGGGGTTTGGGTGCATGTAAGACAGGATGCAAAGTAAGCGTTCTTTCTTGAGAAAAAGAACCGAAAAACCTCTGATTTGATTAACAGCAGCAAACAGGGGCACGGCCACTCGTCTAGGGGCACCGCCGAATAGTCAAATACCTCCGGCGGTCCAAAGACGAAAACGTTGCCCAATGCCTCCGGCCAAAACCTCGAAAAGTCTTTTTGCTTCTTGTTCTTCCAGAAAAAGAGGACCCCCGCCTCCTAGGGGGAGCGAGGGTCAGCCAGAATTACTCCGCGGCTTCGGCGTAGCTGGAGATATCCGGGCAGGAGCAGACCAGATTACGGTCGCCCCAGGCATTGTCGATACGATTGACCGGCGCGAAATACTTCACGCGGTCCAGTCCGTTGGGGAAGCAACCCTGCATGCGATCATACTCGCGGTCCCACTCACTCACCAGATCGGCGGTACTATGGGGCGCATGACGCAGGGGGCTGGCTTCCATGTCAATGCTCCCGGACTCGATCGCTCGGATCTCCTCACGGATAGCAATCATGGCGTCGCAGAAGCGGTCGAGCTCGGCCTTGCCCTCGGACTCGGTCGGCTCGATCATGAAGGTGCCTGCCACGGGAAAGCTGACCGTCGGGGCATGGAAGCCATGGTCGATCAGGCGCTTGGCGATGTCATCCACCGTAACGCCCACAGCGTCCTTCAGGGGACGAAGGTCGATAATGCATTCATGCGCCGTGCGGCCATTGGCGCCACGATAAAGCACAGGGTAGTGCGGTTCGAGGCGTGCTGCGATGTAATTGGCATTCAGGATGGCCATCTCAGTGGCCTCCCGCAGGCCGTCATCGCCCATCATGAGCACATACGCGACCGAAATCGGCAGGATCGAAGCTGAACCGAAAGGGGCAGCCGATACGGCACGAGCATCGCCGCGCTCAGGACGGCCAGGCAGATGCGGGGCAAGATGCGCCTTGACACCGATCGGCCCCATGCCCGGTCCGCCGCCGCCATGCGGGATGCAGAAAGTCTTGTGCAGGTTGAAGTGCGACACATCGGCGCCGTACAGCCCGGGGCGGGCAAGGCCAACCTGCGCGTTCATGTTCGCACCGTCCAGATAGACCTGACCGCCAGCCTCGTGCACGAGATCGCAGATCTCCATCACCGCTTCCTCATACACGCCATGCGTCGAGGGATAGGTGAGCATGAGGGCCGCAATGCGCCCTTCGTGCTGCGCGATCTTCTTACGCAGATCCTCCAGATCGACATTGCCCGCGGCATCGCAGGCGGTCACGACCACGCGCATGCCGACCATCTGGGCGGAGGCCGGGTTGGTGCCGTGCGCCGAGGCCGGGATAAGGCACACATCGCGCTCGCTCTGGCCATTGGCCTGATGATAGGCGCGAATGGCGAGCAACCCGGCATATTCACCCTGCGCACCGGAATTGGGCTGGAGCGAAACCGCGTCATACCCGCTCACGGCGCAAAGCGCGTGTTCGAGGATACCGAACAGCTCAAGATAACCTTCGGTCTGATCGGCAGGCGCGAAGGGATGAAGCGCCCCGAATTCCGGCCAGGTGATGGGGATCATCTCGGCCGTGGCGTTCAGCTTCATGGTGCAGGAGCCGAGCGGGATCATGGTGCGATCAAGCGCCAGATCCATGTCGGACAGACGACGCATATAGCGCAGCAGGTCCGTCTCGGAGCGATGCGCGTGGAACACGGCGGCCGTCATGAAGGCCCCGCTACGCGTCAGCGCTTCCGGGATCGTGGTGGCGCCATCAAGCTTGGCCTCAAGCGCGGCAAGACGTGCCTCATCGGGGCAGAAGCAGCGCCACAATGCCTTGATATGGCTCGCCTCGGTGGTTTCATCACATGCAATACCAAGACGCCCCTGACCGGCATCGCGCAGATTGATTCCGGCCTTGCGCGCGCGCTCCAGAACGAGAGCCGCGGATTCACCGGCCTCGACCGTAATGGTGTCGAAGAAAACGCTGGTCTCGACCTTGACGGCCAGTTCGCGCAGGCCTTCAGCCAGAATGGAGGCAAGGCGGTTCACACGATGCGCAATGGCGCGCAGACCCTCAGGCCCGTGATAGACGGCGTACATCGAGGCAATGACCGCCAGAAGCACCTGTGCCGTGCAGATGTTCGAGGTCGCCTTTTCGCGGCGGATATGCTGCTCGCGGGTCTGAAGCGCAAGGCGATAGGCCGAAGCCCCGCGGCTGTCGCGCGATACGCCAACCAGACGGCCCGGCATGGTGCGCTTGTAGGCGTCACGCACGGCCATGAAGCCAGCATGGGGGCCACCGAAGCCCATTGGTACGCCAAAACGCTGCATGGAGCCGATGGCGATATCAGCGCCCAGCTTGCCGGGCGCTTCAAGCATGACAAGGGCCAGCGGGTCGCAGGTAAGGGCTGCAATCGCACCCTTTTCATGAAGGGAAGCGATCACCCCGCGGAAATCACGCACCTCGCCCGAGCTGCCCGGATAGGAGAGCAGCGCACCAAAAACGGCTTCAGGATCGAGATCGGTTTTCGGGTTACCGAGCTGAATGGTCCAGCCCAAAGGCTCGGCGCGCGTCCGCAGCACCGCAAGCGTCTGGGGATGCGTGTCGGAATCGACGAAGAATACCGTACTTTTGGTCTTGGCATTGCGCTGGGCAAGCGCCATGGCTTCGGCGCAGGCCGTGGCCTCGTCCAGAAGCGAGGCATTGGCGATATCGAGCCCGGTCAGGTCACAGACCAGCGTCTGGAAGTTCAGCAGCGCTTCAAGACGGCCCTGGCTGATTTCCGGCTGATACGGCGTATAGGCCGTGTACCAGGCCGGGTTCTCCAGAATATTGCGCTGGATGACGGGAGGCAGGATCGTGCCATGATAGCCCTGCCCGATCATGGACTGCATGACCACATTGCGGCTTGCAATCTGCTTCAGCCGCGCCAGCGCCTCACTCTCGGTCAGCGCAGGGCCGACGCCAGAGGCCTTGCGGTCCAGAATGGCAGAAGGCACCGTCTGCTCGATCAGCGCATCGATGCTTGGCACACCAAGCGTCTTGAGCATGGAAACGACTTCGCCAGGGCGCGGGCCGTTATGGCGTGAGACGAACTGGTCATCTTCATGCGCGGGCCACAGCGATGTATTGGGCGACGTATTGAGCGGGGCGTTACGGGTCACGTCTCGGCAGATCCTTGTCAGGAACGCAAACGAGTCAGGACGGCACGGGCCACCCTGTGCTCGGAAGGAAAAATCAGACCGGCCATCCGGATCTGACGGTACAAGAAGAGCCGGACCGGCAAGCCAGCCCGGCGGTCAGATCAGAGCGACGCCTTGTAGGCATCCGCATCGAGCAGGGATTCGAGCTGGGCAGAGTCGCTCACACGCAGCTTGAAGATCCAGCCTTCGCCTTCCGGATCGGTACCGACCAGCGTCGGCTCGTCGGAAAGACGGGTGTTGAACCCGGCCAGAACGCCGCTCACCGGGGCATAAATATCCGAAGCGGCCTTGACGGATTCGACAACGGCGGCAGGCTCACCCTGCGGCACTTCGGTGCCTTCGTCCTTGGCTTCCACAAAAACCAGCTCGCCGAGTTCGTCGGAAGCATGAGCCGTGATGCCGACCGTGGCGATATCGCCTTCGAGACGGATCCATTCATGGGACGGGGTGTAGTAGGTGGTGCTCATTGATCGCGTTCTCTCAGTTGACGGTTTTCAGCGTTTGAAGCCGGGCGGGACGAAAGGCAGGGCGCGCACCTGAACCGGCACGAACTTGCCGCGCAGGGCGCCGTAAAGCGTGGTGCCGAGGCCGGAATGAGCCGTCTCGACATAACCCATCGCCACAGGGGCGTTGATGCTGGGGCCGAAAGCACCGGAAGTGACGACACCCACCTTCTGCGTGCCTGCCTCATCGGCGAAAAGCTCGGTGCCAGCGCGAACGGGCGCACGCCCTTCCGCTGCGAGCCCAACACGCAGGCGGGACACACCCTCACGCGCCTGCTTCATGATGATGTCAGCGCCCGGATAACCCCCTGCACGGGCCCCGCCTTCGCGGCGTGCCTTCTGCATGGCCCAGCCAAGGGCCGCTTCAACGGGTGTGGTGGTTTCATCCAGATCATTGCCGTACAGGCACAGACCGGATTCGAGACGCAGGCTGTCGCGCGCACCAAGACCGATGGGCAGAACGCGCTCATCCGCCAGAAGCGCACGGGCGATCTGCTCGGCATGCTCGGCCGGGATGCCGATCTCATAGCCATCCTCACCTGTATAGCCTGAGCGCGTCAGGGTGCAGGCAACGCCATCGATGTCGGCCTCGATCGCATCCATGAAGCGCATCTCAGCAGCTTCGGGGCAGAGATCCTGAAGCACGTTGACGGCCTCGGGGCCCTGAACCGCCAGCAGGGCGCGGTCATCAAGCTTCTCGATCTCAACGCGTTCCCCAAGGGCTGCTTCCATCAATGCGGTATCGGCAGCCTTGCAGGAGGCGTTGACCACCACGAACAGCCAGTCACCCATATTGGCGACCATCAGATCGTCACGGATACCGCCTGCGTCATTGGTGAGAAAACCATAGCGCTGGCGGTTGGCACCCAGACCTGCCAGATCGACCGGAATCAGGCTCTCTAGCGCAAGGGCGGCATCGTGCAGCGTGCCCTGTCTGGGCGTGATACGCAGCTGCCCCATATGGGAGACATCGAACAGCCCCGCGCTTTTGCGCGTATGCAGGTGCTCTGCCATGAGCCCGGCCGGGTATTGCAGGGGCATGGAATAGCCTGCGAACGGCACCATACGGGCGCCAAGTTCGATATGCAGGTCATTGAGCGGCGTGAAACAGAGCGCGTCGGACAACGGGCGGAATCCCCCAAGGCAGAAAACGAAAAAATCGTCGCCCCTTCTGTCGCCTTTGCCTGAGATCGCTATCCCGTCGGCGGACACCCCACAGGGATGCCTCTCTCCAGAAGTTCCAGCCGATCGCGGTCCTTTTGCCTGAGAGTTTCCGGGGCGGTTGCTCCTTCGGCGCCGGAAAAATTGTCCGGTCTCTCCCGTGAATCGGTGTTTACTCTTCGCAGAAATGGGGCAGAAAAGTCAATTCCGGAAACTGATCGGGTTCGTTTCATGTCTGAAAGCTTCACAGTAATCGCGGAATTCGCTGCACCGGCCGAAAACTTCGATAAATTCCTCGAAATCTGCCGTTATGACAGCGACCGCTCCCTCGCCGATGAGGAGGGCTGCCTGGCCTTCGATGTCCTCACCCAGCAGGACGCTCCCGACATTATTGTCCTGCACGAGGTCTATAAGGGGCGCGCTGCCTTCGAGGCGCATCTCAAGACACCGCATTTCGAGAAATTTGCTGCCGCCCTGCGCGAATTCGGCATTGAAGAGCGCAATGTGCGCCTCTTTACGCATCGTCACCCCTGATACTGTCCATCCGACACGTCACCATGACATTACGGTGATCTGGCTCCGCCCAGGGTCACGGGTCACAGCCTCACCGGACGTGTTTCTGACATCTGGCCACGCTCATGACCGGAACGTAACGCGGCGAGGGTTTTCCTGCCCTTTGGCCTCGCCTAGTCTGCCTGCTTCGTATCCCCGCGTGATGATGCGGGGGGCGTAAGATTCACGCGCCCGATTTGCATGACTGAGCCAGCATGACTTTGTTCTCAAGCTTTCTCCCCCGACGCCCGGCCCTGTCGCCCTCGCGGGAGGCTATTGCCCATGCTGCGCGTCGCCCCGAGGCGGAGGCCTTTGCCGGGCTGCTCACGCGGGCCACCCTGCCGGAAAACCTGACAGAGCGGGCGGAGACACAGGCTCGCACTCTCACGACGCATTGGCGCGCTCATGCCGAGACCAACGGCATCGAGACCATGATGCAGGCTTTCCCCCTCGCCTCTCCCGAAGGCAAGGCATTGCTCTGTCTCGCGGGCACCCTCCTTCGCATTCCCGACTCAGCCACGCGTGATGCGCTCATACGCGACCAGATTGGTCAGGGTGACTGGCATCATCATGGCGGTGATGAGCCTCCCCTGTTCCTGAATGCGGTAAGCTGGGCCATGTCGACCTCATCGAAGCTCCATGCCGCCCCGGGCGGTTTGCGCGGCCTTGCGATGCGAAGCGGAGCGCCTTTCATCCGCCATGGCGTCGAGAAGGCCATACGCATGATGGGCAGCCAGTTCATCCTGGCAGAAACCATCGGGCAGGCTCTGCGACGCCATCGTCCGGCTGAGCAAAAGGGTTTCAACCTGGCCTGCGCGTTGCTGCGTGGCAGGGCCCACACGGCAGAGGAAGCCGACCGTGCACGCCATGACGCATTGGCGATGGTGGAGACCCTCGGCCGGCATGGCAGGGGGCAGACCCTGTATGAACGCCCTGCCCTGTCGCTCCGGCTGTCCTCACTGCATCCCCGGTTCGAGACCACCCAGCGCGACCGCGTCATGAACGAGGTCCTTCCTGTTCTGGTGATGCTGGCCCAACGTGCCATGGCAGCCAATGTGATCCTGCAATTTGATGCCGAGACAGGAGACAAACTCGAGCTGTGCCTCGATCTGTTCGATGCACTCTGTCACGCCCCTGAAATTGCAGGCTGGAACGGTCTTGGCTTTACCGTACAGGCCTATGACAAGCGGTCCCTGCCTCTCATCGAGCATCTGGTGGCGCTCGCCGGCGAGACCCGACGACGCGTGGTGCTGCGTCTGGTCAAGGGCAGTTATCGTGATGAGGAAATCCGGCACAGTCAGGCCAGGGCAAACGCCGACTACACTGTCTTCACCCGCAAGTGCCATAGTGACGTCAGCTATATCGCCTGCGCCCGTCGCGCCCTGGAAGAAGAGGCTGCGCTCTACCCGCAATTCGCAACCCATAATGCCCGCAGTATAGCGACCATTCTCGCCCTCGCGCCCGAATGGCAGCCGGGGCTTTATGAATTCGGCTGCCTGCATGGCATGGGTGAAACGCTCTATACCCCGCTGGTCTCGACACGTCCGCGCAGCGCTGCCTGTCGTATCCTGTCACCTGTCGGAGCCGATTCACATCTTGGCCCTTATCTGGTGCATCGCCTGCTCGAAAATGGCGCGCCTACCTCCTTCATCAATCAGGTCGCCAACCGGGCCGTCTCTGTTGATGCACTCATTGCCGATCCCGTGACGCTGGCACGCGCACCGCTGCCCCACGGCTCACCGGACCCATCGCTCAGCCTACCTGCCGATCTTTACGGGGCAGAACGACAGGGGGCCACCGCGCCGGATCTCGACAACCCGCTCGATCTGGAAAACCTGATCGCAGGATTTACCGCGACACCCCGTGTTTTCAGGGCCATGCCCATCGGTCCGGCCATGCCAAGGCCCGAAGGGCGCGCGCGCTCGATCACCAACCCGGCGGCGCATGACGATCATGTTGGAGTCGTCATCTATGCCAGACCGCGCGATATCGATGCTGCCCTCAATACCGCCGAGGGGGAGCAGATATGGCGTCGCACCACCGCACAGGAGCGCGCGGACTGTCTCGATCGGGTCGCCGTGGCCATCGAGCAGGATCGCGCGACGCTGTTCGGGCTTCTGATTCGCGAGGCAGGAAAGACACTCGCCAATGCCACGCAGGAACTCTGCGAGGCCATTAATTTCCTGCGCTACTATGCGGCGCAACTGCGCCAGCTGGATGAAACAGGGCGGCACGGCGCGCCGCTTGGCACGATACTGTGCATCAGCCCATGGAATTTCCCTGTTGCCAGTTTTACCGGTCAGGTTGCCGTAGCCCTGGCTGCGGGCAATGCCGTGATTGCCAAGCCTGCGGAAGAAACACCGCTTGTCGCAGCCCAGCTGCTCTCGCTTTTTATGGAAGCGGGCCTCCCGCCAGCGGCCCTCCAACTTTTGCCAGGCGAGGGCAATGTCGGCGCTTCGCTGGTGGCCGACCCCCGTATCGACGGCGTCATGTTCACTGGCTCGACCGCTGTGGCCAAGACCATCAGTCGCGAGTTGCTGGGCCGCACCGGGCGAACCGGCCAGCCTGTGCCCCTTCTGTCCGATACCAGCGGGCAGAATGCGATGCTCGTCGATAGCAGCGTACCGCTCGATCAGGTTATTCCCGACATCCTGACCTCCGCCTTTGACAGTGCCGGTCAGCGCAGCGCCTCTCTGCGGGTCCTTCTGGTGCAGGAAGACGGCGCAGATGAATTCATCGAACGTCTGCGTGGTGCCATTATCGAACGTCACCTCGGCGCACCGGACAGGCTGTGCTGCGATATCGGCCCCCTGATTTCGGCCGGGGCGCGTGTTCGGGTGGAAGCCCATGTCGATAGGATGCGCCGCGCCGGTTATCCCGTCTGGCAGCCCGACATGCGTGTCGAGACATTGCAGGGCCATTTCGTCCCTCCCACACTTATCGAGATCGGCCGCGTTGCCGATATCGGGCAGGAGGTATTCGGCCCGGTTCTGCATATCAGGCGCTATGCGCGTCACGAGCTCGACGGCGTCGTCGATGCGCTCAATGCCACAGGCTATGCCCTGACCTTTGGCGTGCAGAGCCGTATCCAGGAGAGTGTCAACCGTGCCTGTGCCCGCAGTCGCGCTGGTAATATCTATGTCAATCGCGGCATCATCGGCGCACGAATCGGGACGGAACCTTTCGGCGGGCGCGGACTTTCCGGCTCGGGCCCCAAGCTGGGTGGTCCCCTGCTCCTTCCACGCCTGATGCATGGTGCACCCTGCCCGCTCGAAGCGCCGCCCGAGGCGCCTGTCCCAGCCACGGCGCGCGCCTTTCTTGCCTTTCTCGAGCCCCGGGACCCGCCTTCGGCCCGCCGGGTAAGAGCCGTCATCGCCCACAGATTATGCGGCCTTACCCTCGACATGCCTGGCCCGAATGGGGAAACCAGCCGCTATATGCTGCGCCCCAAGGGCGTCATACTCTGTGCCTGCGAGAGCTGGCCTGCCCTGCTGCACGCCGTGGGGCTTGCGCTTGGCGCAGGGAATCAGGTGCTGGTTCTGGCTCCCGACAACGCAGTAGAGTGGCTGAGGCAGGTCTCTCGCCAGCTGGCCAATGTCATTACGCGCGTCGATCCTGGTGCGCTGCCGGAATGTGATGCCATGCTCATCCAGCGTGGTGCAGAGAGTGCCGAACAGGCCGCCCTGACCGTTACGGCACGCGAGGGCATGGTGGTCCCGGTCTATGATCTGGATACAGTCCGCCCTGAGTGGCTGCTGAGTGAAACCGTGATCACAACCAACGAGGCCGCCTGCGGTGGTGACATCACCCTACTGACACAGCAGGATCCGTGATCGGGTGTAACCTGGGACTTATCGAAATCCCGGCGCGTCTGCTGGCCCTGCTGCCTGCGTTGCGCGCCCGATATGCCTGACAGGCGAGGCGCTACGAAGTTTCAACGACACAGGATTTCGCGAGGAAGGATCATATCGAACCCGGAATATGGGTTGTCAGCCGCGCGCGTTTGCACTTTGGTGATGAACACACATGATCGATCTGCATCTCGTGGAGTATCACGCTTGACCATTCGCCTTTTTCGCGCGGGCACATTTCTGGCTGCCCTCGTTCTCAGCACCCATGCCGTGCCTGCTTTCGCGGCCCCGGCCAGTGCCTCCGCACAGGGCCAACCGCAGCCGGAAGCCACACCGCTGCCTTCGCCCCTGCCGCAACCCAAGGATGTTGCCTTTCCCGGCACGCTCAAGCTGAGCGTGAATGCCACGGATCTGGATCATCATGTCATGACCATGCATGAGACCGTGCCCGTGCCGCAAAGCGCCCGCGAAGCCGGTGAACTGGTGCTGCTCTATCCGAAATGGGTACCGGGCGGTCATGCGCCGGAAGGCACGATCATGCAGCTCGGTGGTCTGGTTGCAACCGCCGGTGGCAAGACCATTCCCTGGCTGCGCGATCCGGTGGACGTGTTTGCCTTCCACGTGCCCGTCACCAAGGACCAGACGCAACTCGACCTCGACTTCAAGCTTCTTTCGCCGGTGACGGCTGATGAAGGGCGCGTGGTCATGACGCCCCATATCGTTAATGTGCAGTGGAACGAGGTCTCGCTTTATCCGGCGGGCTACTACTCGCGTAACATCCCTGTTCAGGCCAGCGTGACCCTGCCGCATGGCTGGCAGGCTGCAACGGCCCTGCGCACCAACGGCAATGCAACCGGCGACACCCTCAATTATGGCGTGGTGCCGTATAATACGCTGGTCGATTCACCGATCTTCGCAGGAGCCTATTTCCGCAAGGTCGCGCTCAACGCACCGGGTGGCGTGCCCGTCACACTGAACATGGTGGCCGACAAGCCGGGCGATCTGGCCTATGACGATGCCGAATTGCAGATCCATCGCAATCTGGTCACGCAGGCCATTCTGACTTTCGGCTCGCAGCACTACGCCCATTACGACTTCCTGATGGCGCTGACGGACGAACTCGGCGGGATCGGGCTCGAGCATCACCAGTCGAGCGAAGACAGCGTGAGCGAGGATTACTTCACGGACTGGAAGCACTCCTTCCCGCAGCGCGACCTGCTGGCCCACGAATATACCCATTCATGGAACGGTAAGTATCGCCGCCCGGCCGATCTGTACGGCCCCACCTTCAACTCGCCCCAGCGCGGCTCGCTGCTGTGGGTGTATGAGGGTCAGACCCAGTTCTGGGGCAATGTCCTCGCGGCCCGTTCCGGACTGGTGTCGAAGGATCAGGGCTTTGAAGCGCTCGCCCTGATGGCAGCCAGCTACGACGCCCAGGCCGGACGGGCATGGCGCCCGGTTGCCGATACCACCAATGACCCGATCATTGCCCAGCGTGCCCCCCAGTCCTGGCGCGACTACCAGCGCTCGGAAGATTACTATGTCGAAGGTCAGCTCGTCTGGCTTGATGCCGACATGATGATCCGCAAGCTTTCCCATGACACGAAATCGCTCGACGATTTCGCCAAGGCGTTCTTTGGCACCAATAACGGCAGCATCATCGTCAGCACCTACACCTTCGATGATGTGGTCCTGACCCTGAACAAGGTCGTGCCCTATGACTGGGCGAAGTTCCTGCACGAGCGCATCAGCACCGTGCAAAAGCGCGCGCCTTTGGGTGGGCTCGAAGCCGGTGGCTACAAACTGGTCTTTACCGACAAGGAAAACGCGTTCGAGGCACAAGCTGGCAAGAACCGCCATCGCCTCAGCCTGCGTTTCTCGCTGGGTGTGATCATCAGCGCCAAGAACGGCAAGCTCGGCACGGTCGCCTGGGACAGCCCGGCCTACAAGGCTGGTCTGGCCATTCATGACGAGATCGTTGCCGTCAATGGCGATACGTTCTCACCAGAAGGCCTGATCGATGCCATCAAGGCGGCGAAAACCGACAAGGCGCCCATCACGCTTCTGGTCAAGTCGGGCGAACATTACCGCACCGTGGCCATTCCCTATCATGACGGCCTGCGCTACCCGCATCTGGAACGTCTGGACAACACCCCTGACCGCCTGACGACGCTCTATTCGCCGCGTCACTGAGCCGGCATCGCAAACGAGGATATTCAGGGGGGCGTTACAGCCCCCTGTTTTTTTTACACCTATTACGCGCTGGCGTCTGACGGGACAGATTGCTCCGCAACGCGCCTCTACGGCGAGGCTTCAGGCCGAAGCGATAAAATTGAATTCCAGCCTCTGCCCCGGCACGTCGAAGCTCGGTTTCAGGCGCAGGGTCATGGCGGGCCGGGCCGGACCAAGCGCCTCGGCAATGATCCGCTGGCAGGCCGTAAACACCACGCTATCGGGTATCATATACGCCAGATGCGTGATGTCCTCAGGCACAAGCCCATGTGTCGCCAGAATATCGCGTATGCGGGCAAGGGCATTCTGACATTCCTCAATCAGGCTCTCGGGCGGTTTGCCGTCCGGGCCCAGCCCTGTCACACCGTAATAGGTCACGCTGTCCTGCAGGACGGGACGAGGAGAGAGGGAAGAATGGTCGTGCATGACGGCACTCATAACCCACAATCACGGGACTGCACATCGCCTTTCAACATTCCCAGAGACGGGCAGATCCACGCATCCTGTGCGAGCCTTGCAGGGATAGGTGTTGTGCTCACCGGACAATCGGGATGCGGCAAATCCAGCCTCCTGCTCCGCCTGATCGACTCAGGCTTCGATCTGGTGGGAGATGATCGTCTGGTCATCCACGATCTTCACGCCTCTGCGCCCCCTGCCCTTGCCGGGATGATCGAGATTCGTGGGCTGGGTCTGGTTCGGATGCCCTATCGCGCTACGGCAAGGCTTGGCCTGCATGTTCATCTCTCGATCCCGTCCAGACCCGTACGCCTGCCAGAGAAAACTGTCGAACCCGATACAGGACTATGGCAGATGACTCTGAACGGCTTTCAGGCGGACGCGGTGGCGATCATTCGCACGGCGCTGCGCTGCCGCCTGGGTGATTTCACACTTCTTTGCGGCCTCAATGGGGGAAACGCCTCCTGTCTCCCTCTCCCCAGCGCCCTCGAAGAAGGTTAAGGTTCTCATGGTCTTTTTTCCGCCCGGCAACTGGAGTGGCGATTTGTGAGTTCAGCGCGGCGCATCCTGCTGGTGACCGGCCTTTCAGGCGCGGGGAAATCCTCGATCCTGCGTATCCTTGAAGATATCGGCTACGAGGTCACGGATAACCCGCCCCTGACCTTGCTCGACGCCCTGGCTGCCCGAACGGTGGAGCCTCTGGCCATCGGCATCGATGTGCGGACCAGAGGCTTCGAGGCCAGAGCCGTCATCATGGCACTGGCCCAGCTGCGTACCCAGCGCGACCTGCATGTGGAGCTTTTATACGCGACGGCCGAGACTGACGTGCTGCTCCGGCGTTACACGGCAACGCGCCGTCGTCACCCGCTGGACAACAGTTCGGAAATCGCACCGGGCCTTGTGGCAAGCATCGAGCAGGAAATTGCCTTGCTGGCGCCCCTGCGTGACGAAGCCGATCTGGTGATCGATACATCCGACCTGCCCCCCCATGATCTGCGTCGCCTGATCGAGTCGCGTTTTGGCCATCAGAATGATGGCGACTCGATGACAGTCACCCTGCTTTCCTTCGCTTATCCGGCCGGTCTTCCCCGCGAGGCCGATCTCGTATTCGATGCCCGGTTCCTGCGTAACCCGCATTACGACCCTGATCTGAAGACCTGCACAGGGCTTGAACCCGCAGTACGCGAATACGTGCAACAGGACCCCGATTACCTAAGTTTCTTCTCACGTATCATGGGACTGCTCGAACTTGTTCTCCCTCGTTTCGTCGCGGAGGGAAAAAAACACGCGACGGTGGCCATTGGTTGCTCGGGCGGTCAGCATCGCTCGGTAACACTTGTTGAAGAGATTGCCGCCGCGTTAAGCCACGCCGAAGAGATTAAACTCTTGTCAGATGTGCCAATCGTCGTCATGCATCGGGAACTGGCACGTCAGGGACGCAGCTCATGGCGATGGGTCCGCGTCCCTCAGCAACTTGCCATACCGGATGAACAGATACGGACAAAGCCGTCTTGATTACCGTGATGGATGACCAATATCTTTCGGGGTCGCTACGAAAATGGCGTCATGCACCCCTTGAAGGAATGCCCCGATGATCGGGATCGTTCTTGTTACCCACGGTTCCCTGGCCCAGTCCCTCCTTGAAATTGTGACCCATGTGGTCGGTCCCCAGCCACAGATAGAAGTCATGGGTGTCAGCCCCGACGACGATGTCGTTGCCGCGAGAGCCCGTCTTGGTGCAGCCATCGCCTCGGTCGAAACAGGCGACGGCGTTCTCCTTCTGACTGACATGTTTGGCAGTACCCCTTCCAATCTTGCCCTTTCGCTGCGTCAGGAAGGCCGTGTCGAGGTGCTGGCCGGTGTCAACGTGCCGATGCTGGTCAAACTTGCGAAGACGCGCTGCACACGCAGCCTTGCCGAATGTGCCGAGCTGGCTACTCTGGCAGGGCGCAAATACATCGCCGCCGCCTATGAGCTGCCGCCTTCCTGTTTGCAGGGTGGCAAGAGCTGTGAAATGGTTGTGACGACGACCATGAGCTATGTTCCCCCCCTCACCCCGCTGATCACACCGCTGCGCCAGGTTGCCCGTTGATGTCGGGCACGGTTTCGGGCCCGACCCTTGAGCGCGATGTCACGATCGTCAATCGCCTGGGCCTGCACGCCCGGGCCGCAGCGAAATTCGTCACAGCGGCCGAAGGCTTCACGGCTGATGTTGAGGTCAGCCGTCATGGCCAGACCGTGTCTGCCCTGTCCATCATGGGGCTGATGATGCTTGGCGCGGGCCGGGGTGAGACCATATTGCTCTCCGCCAAGGGGCCCCAGGCCAGCGCAGCGCTCGATGCCCTGATCGCCCTCGTTTCTGACGGCTTTGGTGAACGTGATTAAGCGACTGCGCCGCCCATCGAGCGAAGTTGTCCAGCCTGATACTGACCTCCCCATGCAAATCCTGCAGGGTGTCGGGATTTCGGCAGGTGTCGTTATCGCGCGCGCGAGCCTGACCTATGAGCGCCCCCTGCCTGTCATTGAAGCGCTCCCGTCCCTGCTGGGGAGTGACGCAGAGCGGGCACGGCTGGATGAGGCCATAGCTCTCACGCTCAAGCAGCTGCGCAAGCTGCGCACCAAACTCAATGCCCTGCCGGAAGAAGGGCGTATTGAAATCGATGCGCTGCTTTCGGTGTATGAGCGTATGCTCAACCATTCACGTCTCGTTCGGGCGGCACATCGCCGTATCGGGGAAGACGGGCTGACCGCCGAAGCGGCTGTGCAGATTGAAAGCGACGCACTGGCGGCCATGGCCGGGCCGCAGCCCGACATGCCTGAAGAGGAAATCGAAGGCGCAAGGCGTCGTGAGGGCGAGTTTCGTGAGGTGGCCAGACGGCTCCTGCGCAATCTGACCGGCGTTTCCTTCAGGGCATTCTCCGATGTCCAGGGCGGCTCCATTCTCGTTGCCGAGCAGATCAGACCGGCCGATGCCGCCGTCATTGACCCGAACCGTATTGCGGCTGTGCTTTCGGAAGGCGGCGGGGTGACCGACCATACCGCCATCATGCTGCGTGCGCTCAATGTGCCTGCCATTCTTGCCATCCCCAATCTGACCGATCGCATCAATGACGGTGATCTGCTGATTGTGGACGGGTCGAGCGGCAGGATCATCCTGCACCCGGACTCGACCACGCTGGCTGAGGCACGCTCGGCAATGGCCGAGGAGGCCAGGGAACGAAAGGGAATTGGCAGATTACGACGCCTGCCCAGCCGTTTGGTGAGCGGCGAGGATGTCGAGTTGCTGGCCAATGTCGAGATCCCGAATGAACTCCCCCTGCTGCATCGCAACGGCGCAGCAGGCATTGGCCTGCTGCGAACCGAATTCCTGTTCGATGAAACTGCGCCCCTGCCTGATGAGGATGGGCAGTACGAGGTGTATTCCGGCATCGTGGGCGACATGCCCAACATGACCACCACCATCCGGGTGCTGGACTGGGGTGGTGAAAAAGGGCTGTCGCGGCTGCGCCAGCTTGGGATTCAGGGCGAGGAGGAAGAGGAAAACCCGGCGCTTGGCGTGCGTGGCCTGCGTCTGCTGCTTCGTCACCCGGAAATTCTTGAAACGCAACTCTGCGCCATTTTGCGCGCCAGCCTGCACGGCCAGCTACGTATTCTTCTGCCCATGGTCAGCTCGGTGAACGAGGTTATCGCCACACGACAGATCTATGAGCGCTGCGCCAAAAGGCTGCGTCGTCGCGGTGTGAAACTCCCTGCCGATTTGCCACCGCTTGGCGTGATGATCGAGACGCCCGCTGCCGCCCTGACGGCGGGCGCCCTGGTGCGACAGGCGGAGTTTCTGGCGCTCGGCACCAACGATCTGACGATGTACACGCTCGCCGTCGATCGGTCTGCCGCCATGGGTTCCGAGCTTTACACGACCCTTCACCCTGCCCTGCTCCGATTGCTTCGCCTCACGATTGACGAGGCACTCCGCGCGCACCGCCCCGTCTGTGTCTGTGGCGAGATGGCGTCGGACCCGCGTGCTGTCGCCCTGCTGATCGGTATGGGGCTGCGCTCGTTCTCAATGTCAGCAGCGCTTCTCCCACCGGTCAAGCGCATGATCCGTTCGCTCAGCCTTGATTCCTGCGATGCTCTCTACCGTCAGGCCATGCTTGTGGAAGATCCCACCGAACTGCATCGCATCATTCGCGACTTCGCGGTCTGACCGTCAGCACCCTGCACGTGTTTGCCTTGCGGCCGGGTAAGGCCTGACCGCAAACGAAAAAAGGGAGCCATAGGCTCCCTTTTCCGGCTGGATGATTATGAGGGCGTGAAGGCCCTTAGTGACGCAGTTCTTCCGGAACCTTGCCGCCGTTTTCGGCCAGCTTCTGCATGACCTGACGAATGAGCCAGACATTCATGCTGGCCGTGTCCTCGGTGCTTTCCGTGTAATGCAGCTCCTGCGCCAGATGCTTGCGGGCATCGAGCGAGCTGTCCATGTCGAGCAGCTTGAGCAGATCGACAATCGACGTGCGCCAGTTGAGAGTCTGGCCCTTATCGGCTGCCATCCGGGTCAGCACTGCGTCGACATCGACCGGCGCACTCGGTGCCGTCGGCGTGGTGGAACCCGGTGCAGCAGGCGCCTCAGAGCCAGAAGCCGCTCCATTCGAACCGCTGGCAGGGGCTGCCTCCGCGTGACCGAAGATCTTGCTCATGATCGTACTGAAGATACCCATTGATCGCTTCTTCCCTTTGACGGATCTGCCAGCCGAAAACGCTGGACCGACAAATCCTATATTTCATTCAGTAACGAAAAGTGACATGTGACCCAAAAGCCTCACGTACTTCCTGTTCAGCATTATCGCTCCAGCGCCCAAAAGGTTTTTTCTGGGATGTGATATTTCGGCAACATTGTGAGGTTCGGGCGCCCAATTGCACAGCCATACGGCGCCCTCTACGCGAGCCATGCCCCTCCTCGCGGAAAAACCTTCTCATGCCCCATGCCAATGCCGTTCATTTCATCGCCGGCCTGCCTCGCTCAGGGTCCACGCTGCTCTCAGCCCTTCTGGCCCAGAACCCCGCCATTGTAACGTCGGGGCGCAGTTCACCCGTCGCCCCCATGATGCTGCGTATCGCGTCCCTGATGGCTGAGGGAGATTACGCCGGTGATTTCGATGCGGCGAAAAGGGACCGCGTGATGCGCCGTTTGCTGGAAAGCTACTACGCCATTACCGACCCCAAGCAGATCGTCATCGACACGCATCGCGACTGGTGCGCCCGGATGGGGCTGATCGATGCCGTTTTTCCACAAGCCAAAGTCATTTGCTGCGTGCGTGACCCAATCTGGATTCTCGACTCGCTGGAGCGACTGATCGTGCGCGATCCGGTCCTTTCCTCTAATCTCGTACCACTTTCCAGAAGGGCCACGCAGCATGACCGACTGGACTATATCCTCTCACCCGAGGGCGTCTTTGGCTATGCGTGGCGCGTCCTGAACGAGGCGTTCCACGGACCCTATGCGCATCGGCTCATTCTGCTGGATTACGATTATCTGGCCCGCGCACCATGTCAGGCTCTGGACAGCCTGACACGGGCGCTGGGACTGCCACCTCATGATTACGATCCCGACCATGTGGTGACACCCGATACGGACAAATTCGATCAGGCTCTCGGTACACCGGGTCTGCACGCGCTACGCCCCCGTGTTGCACCCGAGCCCAGACGCTCGATCCTGCCGCCCGCCATACGCGAAAGGCTGGAAGGCGGCATGTTCTGGCGCAGCGCACAGGCCCGCGAGAGCGGAGCACTCATCCTGTGCTGATCCCGCCGTCCAGCACGCCGGGCTGCACAGCGCAGGGCTGCGCCGGCGCATCGGACGTCAGAACACCAGAACGGATTTACCGATGCTCTTTCCGCTCTCGCTCTCGCTGTGCAGCCTGCCCAGTGCGGCAGCACTGAGCCCCTGAGCCCGGTGATACTCTGTCGCCACCACATCTCCGGACTGAACAAGCGAGGAGATCTGCTCGAGAATATCATGCTGCCTCGCCTGATCGGGCGTGGCGAAAAGCGAGCGTGTGAACATGAATTCCCATGAGATCGTGGCGCTCTTCTTCTTGAACCCCACGATATCGAAATGCGCGGGATCGTCGATCACGCTCAGATGCCCCTGAGGCGCCAGAATTTCCTCATAAAAAGCCTGATGGCGGTCCGTTGCGGTCAGAGCGGCGATATGGGTGACCTGCTCGAAACCAAGGGCCCGTATCTGGGCTGCCATATCCTGCCGATGATCGATCACATGATGTGCGCCCATCCGGAGCACCCAGTCACGCGTTTCATCCCGTGATGCTGTGGCGATGACGGTAAGACCCGTCAGCTTGCGGGCCAACTGAATGAGGATCGATCCCACACCCCCAGCGCCGCCAACAACCAGCAGGACGCCTTTCGTCAGGTTGGTGACCGCCATGCGGTCAAAGAGCATTTCCCATGCTGTCACGCTGGTCAGCGGCAGTGACGCGGCCTGCCCCCAATCGAGACGGTCCGGCATATGGCCGACCAGTCTCTCATCGACCGTCTGCATCTCGGCATTGCTGCCCTGGCGCATCAGGGCACCGGCATAGAACACCTTGTCGCCCGGTTTGAAGAAACGGACCTCCGGGCCCGTGGCCTCGACGATTCCGGCGGCATCCCAGCCCAGAACGCGCCATGCCTCGCCATCCAGCGCACCGGCCCGCACACGTATCTTGGTATCGACGGGATTGATCGAGACCGCCCTGACCCGCACGAGCAGGTCGTGCCCTTTCGGGGCGGGAGGGTCGGGCAGGGTAATGTCCTGCAAGACATCAGGCGCACCGGGCGCCTTGTAGCCAACTGCTTTCATGGAAGTGATCCCTCCCGGAAACATGTCCTTGGAGCCATCAGACTAGACCATCATTCGTGCTGATGGAATTCCCTGACGGGTGACCCGGGGCACTTACGCTACGGGCACCCATGCTCCAGACTCACTAGAGATGGGCACTCCCGCCATATGCATCAAGCCGCGAGCATGGATGCCGTCACGCAGCAGGTCAGGCATGACAAGGGGCCATGCCTCAAACCCGCAGGAAGTCAGGCCGGGCGAACCAGCTCATAAAGTGCCACAGCAGCAGCATTGGAGACGTTAAGGCTTTCCATGTCACCGGGCATGTAGACGCTGGCGATCTCATCGCAGCTTTCGCGGGTCAGGCGCCTGAGGCCCGCCCCTTCTGCACCGAGCACCAGCGCCACGCGACGACCCGCGAAACCCTGACCATTCAGCACCGAACCACCCGCATCCAGACCCACCGTCCAGAGACCGGCATTTTGCAGCTGGGCAATGATGCGCGAGAGATTGACCTCACGCAGGATTGGCACGACATCCAGCGCCCCTGAGGCCGCCTTGGCCAGCGCACCGCCTTCCTGAGGTGTATTGCGATCCTGCACCACAAGAGCGGCTGCCCCGAATGCCGCTGCCGACCGCAGTATCGCACCGATATTGCGCGGATCGGTTACCTGATCGAGAATCAGCAAGGGCCCCTCGCGGCTGGACAGCACGTCATCGAGATAGGGCGGGGTCAAGGGCTCGACGCGCATGCAGACGCCCTGGTGCACGGCGTCACGCTCACAAAGATGGTCCAGTCGCTGGCGCTCGACCACATTGGGAGAAATACGGATCGGAACCTGTCTGGCTTCGAGTGCCGAGAGGGCTTCTTTCGTGACCAGCAGCTCGTGCACGTCGCGCTCTGCATTGCGCAGGGCCGCCTCAACGGCATGCAGGCCATACATCCAGTATCCGGCGGCGGATGAGCGCCCGCCGGAAGAACGGCCGCCTGAAGAGCGCCCCTCGAAAGAGCGTTCGCCAGAGGGGCGATCCTCTGGAGCGCGGTTTTCGGAAGCGCGGGCAGCGCGCGAGGCGGATGAGCGTGAAGGGCGTCTGGACATGAGCGCTCTATGAAAGCAAGCCGCCCGTCATGCAACAAAAATGAAGAAAGCTTGTTGACACCAATCCTGATCCGCCATATTCCCCGTCCCGACCTGGAGAGATGCCCGAGTGGCTAAAGGGGGCGGACTGTAAATCCGCTGGTGTACGCCTACGTTGGTTCGAATCCAACTCTCTCCACCAGGTCCCCTTCCTTTCAAAAATTAAATTACTTGCTGTCGATGCGCCAAGGCGCTTCGGGCTGTTCTGGGCAATCAGCAACCCTTTTAAGCGCGTGATGACGAGACCGGGTGCTCTGCGCGAGCGATCTGCAACCGGGCAAGTACCCCCAGCGCCTCCCCCCCCCGTCCGCCTCAGTTCGTTTTGATCACGCATCGTCGCCAAGGCGGATTGCGCCTTACGCCTGTCTCATTACAAGCAACTCTTGCTTCGTTGGTCGGGCCAAAAGGCGTCCCCCTCCGAGGCAGGAGCCCGACGCAGGACAATAAACCAGGGAAGTAACGGCACATGCGCTGCAAACCGAATTTTTCGAGACTGATACCCGCCGCGCGACGTGGCCGGGATGCCGGCATCGCGCGTATGGGCCTCGCCTCACTCGCTCTGCTTGGCCTTGTCGCCTCCAATGGGGTTGCCATCAGTGCGGCGCATGCCGAGCCACGCCTGGTCATTCTCGATGATGACGGGTTTGCCCTCGCCCAGTGGATGGTCATCAAGGCGCCAAATGTAAAGGTTCTGGGCGTTACGACCGTGACAGGCGATGCCTGGGCGAAAGAAGCCACAGCCGATGCGCTTCGTGGTGTGGAAATTGCCGGGCGGCCTGATCTGCCTGTCTATACAGGGGCCACCTATCCACTGGTGAATACCGAAGCGCAGACCGAGCGTTGGGAGACCCTTTACGGCAAGCTGGTCTGGAAAGGCGTGTGGATGAAGCACTGGGTAGAGCCCACTCTTCAGAAACTCCCTCCCTATCACGGTCCGGATGTCGTGCCGGACCTGCCTCAGGGCAATCCGACCATCAAGGCGCAACACGAACGCGCTGCTGATTTCATGATCGACATGGTGCATCGCTACCCGCATCAGGTGGCGATCATCGCCACGGGACCGCTGACCAACCTGGCTCTGGCCCAACGCCTCGACCCGGAATTTGCCTCGCTCGCCAAGGAGCTGGTCTATATGGGCGGCAGTCTCAACCCGCGTCAGACACGCCCTGATGAAGTTGCCCATCAGTTCGCACGCGAATTTCTCAATGCACCAAGGCGCGAATTCAACATTCGCTTCGACCCTGAGGCTGCAAGCATTGCCCTGCGCGCGCCCTGGCCAAAGGTCACCATGATTCCAGTCGACCCCTCGACGGATACCGAGCTGACCCCCGATTTGCTCAAACGTCTCTCGCGCTCCGACACCCCGGTTTCGCGCTCCCTCAAGACCCGCGAGCCGGGCTTTCCGCTCTGGGATGAAATTGCTGCGGCTGTCTGGCTGAGTCCGGGGCTGATTACCCAGAAAGCCGACCTCTATGTTGACGTGAACACGCAGTTCGGCCCGTCATATGGCGATATTATCTCGTGGTCGCCCGGCTATCAGCCCGGCCTCGGTGAGGGACGGACAATCGTGGTGCAGAAAATCGACGTGCCCCGCTTTGAGGATCTGATGGACAGGCTGGTGGCCGCCCCCCAGCCTCCGCTGAGCGGCAAGCCCCTGCCCTGAGCGATCTTGCCGACAAGAGGGCCTGAATAACCTGTCAGGCCCGGGGCGATGCCGAGACCAGCGCGGGTAAGGTCACTTACCGGCAACTGTTTGCTCGAAGGCCGCCGCCGCGTCTGTCGTCAGTAGGTTGCTGAATAATCGCTCAGTAACAGCCGAGCTAAAAATGAAGGTGTCACACCCCGAGGCGGCAAGAGCCTAGAAGTCCTCGGCTTTTCGCTGGCTCGCGATGAACAGACACTTCGGACGCCCGGAAGTGTGCAGGATGCGTTGCATAACCGTGACGATTGCCAGGACATCGCCTCCATGATCACCAGTCCGGCCGAAATAGGGAGCCACATAATCCGAGCTCGCAGCGGCAGCGATGGCGCCGGATGCGCTGCGTAAAAAGCGGTCAGGATCGTCAGCACATCAAAGGCATGAAGGGTCGAAACAGCGCTATGCCGTCCTCTGTGCTCGGAACCTTAACGGCCGCACACGGATCGAGCGCCACCAGCGCCAATTCGGTTTTAATCAGTCTACAGGTTTCTTCCCCCTGGCACTGGGCCTGCACCTCGCTGACTGAGCAGCCGAGAACGTCGCTCACCACAGCCACAACAGCCGCGCGTATGCAGGGCAGGCCCGCCCGATGAAGAATGGTCGGGCAGGTTGTGACGCCATAAAAAAGTCCTGCAGCCGACCAGCGTCGAGGAGCATCGCGATCTGCCCTATCCAGAAAAAATCTTACCCCTGACTGAGTCTCAAAGGCGACTTGGAATGTCATGAGAGATTCCTTGAGGTAAAAATCAGGAACCACCAAATCATGTCATGAATTCTGAAAGATAAACTACAGGCCTATCAGCGCTTATGGGGTGTCTGGTCCACACTTATCGTCACCAACAAGGAGGAAGCACCGCCACCTGCAGCTCCGATTTCATGCTTCCTTCACACCACGCCGACTACGCGACCGACACCCGACCAAGCCTCCAGCCATGACAGAATGGCTGGCGCACGACAATGATCAGGATACGCTTGTCATTGTCACTTGATCTACTGGGAAGGCGTCTCCAGAACCGTAAGACGAAGGGAAGTGAAAAACCGCCCGAAACACGGCAGCCCGATAGAGATCACGTTGAATTTGGCCTCGTCCTTGACCTGGAAATGAAGTCGGACTTCACCATTCATTTCGGTTTCCCGATCAGGCGTAACGAGAGCATAGTGATGACGATTGTCGTAGAATACAGCGCGTTCAGCCACGCGCCGGGCATTATCATGGCTGTCAAATGAGAGGATGAATTCACTGACTGGCGCACGGTAGGAGAGATAAAGATAACCCGCCAGCGCCGTGCTCAGGCGATCGTCGGGAAACTGACCGGTCGCTACGATCTGAAGGTCATCGCCAGTCTCCGTGAGTGAGATCGAAAGATCAAAGCCTCGATGGGCAGCCTCAGTAAGAAAAAACGGAGCGAACGCCTCGACTGGCTGCATGACATCCTCGAGAACCGTTTCAACCTGTCGGGCAAGATCGATCCTGCCTTCAACAAGCACGCGTCCGTTCCAACCCGGCAAATCCTGCCAGTTGCGCGCAATGCTGTTTTCGACGCCACTCATGGGTCTCATATTGCTGAGCGCCTTGAGGGTCTCACTCATTTGCGCAAGAACCACAGACCGTCCTGCGGGCGTAGTACGACACGCAGCGAGCATGGCGCGGCCGGCATCAGTGCCCACGAGTATGACTGCCGGATCGGTAATCTGTCGATCAAACCATTTGGCACAACAGAAGTGGACCGGCAGAGCCGGGAGCGTAGTCAGCAATTCTGCAGGTCCTACGCGACCGAGCCCGCTCCAGAATACAAAACAGAGATGGGAAAAACGGCCGCTACCAGCCTGCAGGATGAATGTCGAAAACAACATCTCCTCAACGGCCATATAGTTGCGAGGATCATCCGGGTCCTGTTCAAGCGCATGACGTAATGCGTTGATCTGGGGCTGGTGATCAAGGATGATATCCCAGTCCTGCTTCCGCGCAAACAGCCCTTCAATCTGGGTAACCGAGCATCGCTTGATACCGCAACCCTCTTCCAGGGATCGCCTGAAGTTCTCGGACTGATTGAATCCGGTCCAGGCCCATGACCCGCCGTCACCGTCATAACCCTTGACCGATATGTCATGGTCCTTGGTGTAATCACGACCATGGGTATCGGGAAAGATGTTACCCGCCTCCAGTTGGCTGATTACAGCGCTGAAATCCGGTTTTCTGAAAAACATGGCGTTCGACGCCGTAGTACAGAAAAAATCGAACGCGCCCAGTTCCCGCGAAGCATATGCGTATGACTCGAGATGCCCTATGGAAAGCCCCATACCCCATTTGGAGCGCTCGATCTGTCCATTAATGATATGAACACGCTCATGAGCGCCCAATGCCGGATCGACAAGGCGCCGCCCAGGGGCGAGATTGATGATTAATTGGCAGCTTCCGTCAGTGTAATGCAGAAAATTATCAATATAGAGAGAAAGATAATCCTCACCTTCATTATAATTTGTTGCAAAAACAACTTTTTCTACGATAAGACTTCCCTGAATGCCATTAAGATACAAGAAAACGCCTCTTGTTTTCGTCTTTTATTGAGGAGAATCAATCTCGATCTCTAGATATCAATAATATCCATTCTATATGAAATGCGGGCGCTTGCAATAACAAGACAATGTCAACATCTTGCAGGACATATATCCATATTGGCGAAGACGGCAGAGCTCTGGAATTTGGTCCCTGCTAGCCGTCGCTCCTGCTATTACAGGCAATTCTATATATTGCGGGGGTCGCTATACCATCTCCCATGCGATGGAATTCAACCCCGTTGCATTTTGGCACTCACTAACGACACCAACAGACCCGTGCAACCCGCGTCTTGTGCCGCTCGCCACACGAAGCCGGTGGCATGAGTGGATCACGAGCAACGCGACAGCACTTGTCTCTGTAGCCGCTGCGACCCTCACTCAAAAAAAAAGGCCCGTTACCGGGCCTTTTTGTCTACTTCAACTTGGCGTTGCATTGGGAGTAATACCCACCGCCCTTCTGAATCCATTTCAGAGAACCATTTCCGCCGGATTGCTGGTTCGCATGGTACTGGTCGAGGCAGGTTTTCATGCGCGCCTTGCCGGGCGAGAGTTTGGCATAGGCGGCGGAAACGGAGGTTGGAAATACGACATTGCCGGAAGCCGTCGTAGAGGGCTTTGAAGTGATCCCTGCACCCGGCGAAGCTGGCGCCTCGGCGGACACAGGCTTGTCTGCTGCTGCTTCCTTTTCGGCTGGGGCCATAGATGTCTGCGCGGTGCTGGTCGAGACATCGCCACACTGGGCAGCCTTGAAATCCTTGTATTTCTGGCCGTTCAGGGTGCCGGCTTTCTCGGCAGCCTGAAACTTCGCATGACATTCCTTCGCCGTTAGCGCCAGGGCGGGGGAGCTGGCACAGACCACTCCACCGAGCATGAGACCGGCCAGCAGAACGTGGCCATGAGAGAGTTTCAGTGCCATTGGCAAATTCCCGTTAGGTAAGGCGTGCGGATCAGTTGATCCGCTCACCATGCAGAACCATGTCCAGACCTTCGAGTTCCTCGTCACGCGTGACACGTAGCCCGATTGTGAGATCGATAACCTTCAGGATGATGAAGGTGAAAATCACGCACCAGACGATGGTCACACCCACAGCTTCAGCCTGACGAACGAACTGCGCGAAGGAGCCGACGACACCTGTCGGGTTGGCATCCGTTGCCGATAGCGGCCCATAGGCAAACACGCCGGTCAGCAACGCGCCTACGATACCGCCCGTACCATGCACACCAAAGGCATCAAGGCTGTCATCATAACCAAGGCGCGGCTTGAGAATGGCCGAGGCCCAGAAGCACACCACGCCAGCCACGAGGCCGATGATCAGCGCCGGACCAGCCAGCACGAAGCCTGCTGCCGGCGTAATGGCCACGAGACCCGCCACAGCACCGGAGATGATGCCAAGAGCCGTCGGCTTGCGGGAGTGGATCCACTCGGCCGCCATCCAGGCCATGGCACCACCTGCGGTCGCGATCTGTGTGGTCAGCATGGCCATGCCTGCACGGCCATTGGCGCCACCGGCAGAACCGGCATTGAAACCGAACCAGCCCACCCACAGAAGCGAGGCGCCGATGATGGCATAGGTCAGGTTGAAGGGCGAGAAGTCGTCATGACCCATGCCACGGCGCTTGCCGATCACGAGGGCAGCGACAAGACCCGCGACACCCGAGTTGATATGAACGACGGTACCACCGGCAAAATCGACCGCGCCAATACCTGCCACCCAGCCAAGCGGGCTCCAGACCCAATGGGCAATCGGCGCATAGACCAGCAGGGACCACAGCACGGTAAACACGCACAGGGCCGAGAACTTCATGCGTTCGGCAAAGCTGCCTGCAATCAGGGCAGGCGTGATGATCGCAAAGGTCATCTGGAACATTACCCAGACGCTCTCGGGAATCGTCATCGCCACAGGGTTGGCCGAATTGGCCCCCATGGTGAACGCCTGATCGACCCCCTTGCTGATATGCTCGGCCACGCCGTTCAGCATGAAGCGCGACATATCGCCAATCCAGGGCGTGCCCGTGCCGAAGGCAAGGCTGTAGCCGATCAGCAGCCATACGATGCTGGCAATACAGCAGATGGCGAAGGACTGGATAAGGGTCGCAAGCACATTCTTCTTGCGGACCATGCCGGCGTAGAACAGGCCGACACCCGGAATGGTCATCAGCAGCACAAGGGCGGTGCTGACCAGCATCCAGGCCGTGTCACCCGTGTCAATCGCGGCAGGCGCTGCGAAGGCAGGCAGGGGAAGCGCGCAAAGAGCGAGAGGAGCAAGGGCCTTGAAAACGCGGCTCATATGGCAGTTTCTCCCGTTTCGCCGGTTCGGATGCGGATGACGCTGTCGAGAGGCGAGACGAAGATCTTGCCATCGCCGATCTTGCCGGTGCGGGCGGCGTTGAGAATCGCATCGACGACTTCATCGACAATGTCATCACTGACAGCGATCTCGATCTTGACCTTCGGCAAGAAGCTGACCTGATATTCAGCGCCTCTGTAAATCTCCGTCTGACCTTTCTGACGGCCGAAACCCTTGATCTCGGTAACCGTTAGGCCCTGTACCCCTAAAGGGGTCAACGCTTCACGGACGTCATCCAGCTTGAACGGCTTGATAATCGCCGTAATGAGCTTCATTACATTCCTCCGCACCGCAAACGGCTTCTGTTTATAGAAACAGCTCCGCCAGTTCTCATGAACATAAATCGTGCCAGTTTCATAACGAGATTGGCAAGGGTCTATGACGATCCATTTCCCATTTCCTGCGACTGCATTAAAAAAGCCACGGTCAACAATGCTGCGGAGAAATGAACCCCATGCGACAGGTCGATATCTGCATAAACGGCGCTGGCCCCGTCGGGGCCACTCTGGCCTGTCGCCTTGCGGCCTCGGGGCTTCGGGTTCTGCTCATCGACCGGTCTCCCCTGCCGGGTATGGAACATCCCTCGCTCGACGGGCGCGCTTATGCCATTACCGAAGGCTCACGCCGCATGCTGGTGGCGGCCGGTATCTGGCAGCACCTTCCCTCCCCCTCGCAGCCCATACGCAGTATCACCGTCAGTGATGGCCGTCCCGGCGAGCCAGCCTCCCCCCACGGCCTGCGCTTTGGCCCGGAGGATGCGCCGATCGAAAATGGTGAAGCCACGCCATTCGGATGGATGATCGAGGCGCGCGACCTGCGTGCGGCCCTCAACCATGCCCTTACGACGCATGAAGGCGCTCTCGACATTGCCGCGCCTGATACGGGGCGCTTCGAATTCGGCACCGATCATGTCGAGATCACGCTCAAATCCGGACCGGTTTATCGGGCACCGCTCGTCATTGCCGCAGAGGGGCGGCAGAGCCCGCTACGCCAGCAGGCGGGCATCATGGTCACGCGCCTGCCCTACAACCAGTGCGGACTGATCAGCATCATTCATCATGAGCGCCCACATGACGACAGGGCGCTTGAACACTTTCTCCCGCAGGGGCCGTTTGCACGCCTCCCCCTGCCGCCCACGGCCGAGCATCCCTATCGTTCGGCGATCGTCTGGGCAGAAGCGACACGACGCGCCGAGCGGTTCTATGCGCTCGACGAAGCGGCCTTTGCCAATGCCATCATGCAGCGTCTTGGCGATGATGTAGGCAAGGCCGTTCCGGTCGGCCGACGCTGGATCTATCCGCTTTCGGCACAATATGCCCAGCGTTACACGGCACCGCGACTTGCGCTTGCCGGCGATTCTGCTCACGGGCTTCACCCGATCGCCGGACAGGGCCTGAATGTCGGCTTCAAGGACATCATCGCCCTTTCCACCCTTCTGGAAACGCGATTTGCCAGCGGGGGCGATCTCGGCGGCGCCGATCTGCTTGCCCGCTACCAGCGTCAGGTGCGCCCCCATAACATGGCGATCATGGCAGCTTGTGACGGGCTTGAACGCCTGTTCGGCAATGACAATCCTCTTCTGCGTTTCGGGCGCGATCTCGGGCTTGGCGTGATGAGCCGCCTGCCTGGCCTGCGCCGCACGTTCGTGAGAAAGGCCATGGGTTTATGAGCACGATACCTGATCAGACATCGCCCAAAGCGCCTGATCTGGGCGTCGTGTGGCAGGAGATGCTCAAGCAGAGCGATGTCTGCTGTGACGTGCTCATTCAAGGTGTGTTCGCCACCGGTATCAGCGATCACCGCAATTTCCAGGGAGCTCTTGCGGCGTTGCTTGGTACCAAACTGGCCGACCGCGCCCTCTCGGCCCCCGTACTTTCGGCGCTCGTCACATCAGCTCTGGCCGAAGAACCGGAAATTGCAGAAGCTGCCGCAGAAGACATGATCGCGATCTTCGAGCGCGATGCTGCCTGCCCGGACTATGTGACCCCCTTCCTGTTCTTCAAGGGCTATCACGCCATACAGGCCTACCGTATCGCCCACTGGCTCTGGTGCCATGACCGCCAGCATCTCGCCCGTCATCTGCAAAGCCTTGTGAGTGAACGCTTCGGTCTCGACATTCACCCCGCCGCCCGTCTTGGACGGCGTCTGGTGTTCGATCATGGCGCAGGCATCGTGGTGGGTGAAACCTGCATTATTGAAGACGATGTTTCGCTTCTCCAGGGCGTTACTCTCGGCGGGACGGGCAAGGAAACCGGCGATCGTCACCCCAAGGTCCGGCGGGGCGTTCTTGTGGGAGCCGGAGCCATCGTGCTGGGTAATATCGAACTTGGCGAAGGCGCCAAGGTGGGCGCGGGCTCTGTCGTGCTCGAGAGCGTACCACCTTACACAACGGTTGTGGGCAATCCCGCACGTCGCATCGGCACGCGCCATACCGCCATGCCAGCTCTGGGCATGGACCAGCGCCTGCCCCCGGTCGATTACGTGATCTGACCCGATGGGTCGTCTCCTTTTACACACCGGTCGACTCTCACAGCTTAGAAGCGTGTTGCCTGTGCTGCGTCGGGGTGTCCTGGTTCTGGCAACGCTCGTTGCAGCCTATCTCGTCGTACTGATCTGCCCTGAACCGGCTTTTGCCTATCGCTTGTCCTACCAGCAATTCGAATTGTGGTCGGATCGCCCTATCGACGACCATATAACCGTCATCCTGGATGACGCGACACTGCGGCTGCGGACATCAAGCCTCTATACGCCCGCCCAGCATTTCCATGTCTTTTTCTGCAATACGGGTTGGCGGCTTCAGCTTTACGGTCTGTTTCACCCTCGTGTTGGCGGTATCGTCATCAGCCCCCTCACCTCCAACATCTATCTCCGTGAGTCGGATATCGCCCATAACAGGATCATTCCCCTCCACGACAAACCGATGGCGGACGCGCGGGAAAGGCCTCTTGCCTATTACGTCGCCCATGAAGCAACGCATGTGATGCAAGGCCGCAGCTTCGGACGCTTCTTTGCCTTGACCCGCCCCGCATGGCTCAATGAGGGCTATGCCGATCTCATCGGCAAGGGCGGTGAATTTGATATGCGAGACAATCTCGCGTGATTTCAGGCGCATGATCCCTCAATGGATGTGCGCCGGAGCGGACCCTATCGGCTCTATCATCTGGAAGTCGCCTGGATGCTCGGCCATGACGCTGTTCCTCTCGAAACGCTCTACGCGCACCCTCCGGCCGAGAGAAAGCTCCTCACCAGATTGCGCGAGGCCCGACTGCCCTGACAGATCCGGCATCGCACCCCTTTCGCATCAGTCGAACGCCTTGCGAACGAGCGAACTGAGCAGCGTGCCTTCCACAGCACCTCTGGCTTCGGTCCCGCCAAGATAGGGCGACAGAGCCCCGGCGAGATTGGACAAGGTGAGTGTCTGCAGCCAGATGCGCCCCGGCCCGGTCAAACGGGCCAGAAACACGCCATCGCCCCCGAACAGCTTGTTGCGTATGCCGGGCAGTGTCGTGATATCGAACTGCACACTCTCCTCGAACATGCCGACATGACCGGGATGCACATCGATCTGTTCTCCGGGCGCAAGATCATGGGCCACGATCTCGCCGCCCAACTCCGCCCAGAACTGACCGTAACCCGAGATGCGCTGGAGGATGAATCCCTCCCCGCCAAACAGGCCCGCTCCGAGCTTGCGCTGGAAAGCCATGTCGAGGCGGACCCCTTCGGTACCGGCGATGAAGCCATGACGATGCACGAGATAGGCCCGCGATCCATCGATTGTATGCTCGGTGATATGCCCCGGTATCTTGGCGGCGAAGGCAACGATGCCGGGAGCCCCTTCAGCGCGATAGCGGGTCATGAACAGCCCGCCTCCCGCAATCATGCGCGAGATTGTGCCCATGAATCCGCTTTGCCCGGCCCCTGACGTGCTGGTTTCCAGCGTGACATGGGGGCTTTTCCAGGAGAGCTCGCCCGTCTCAGCCATGAGCGTCTCGCCGGGCTGGAGGGCGATGCGGAGTACAGGGAACAACGAACCATCAATCTGGGCATCCACGAATCATTCTCCGGGAAACATAACGTCACAGAGCATGGCACGGCGGAGCCAGTCGATGCATCGGCAAAAATGCAGGAGACCAGAAAAGATGCGTTCTCGACCGATCATGACCATCAGGCCGGTTCCGGTTGTTCAGAGGAACTCCACATGGGACTTGAAGCCGAGCAGGACAGCGTCTTTGAGGTTTCCCTGCCCGTTGGGTCGTACGAACAGCTCAACCATCGGCTGCATGAGAATACCGCGCCAGGCATGCCAGCCATAATTGGCCTCCATGACGACGGCATGGCGCTGGATACCGGTGGCACGGTAGGGCAGTACCTCCCCCCTCGCGCGCAGCAACTCTTCGGTGCGCTGCACGCCCGGCGACATTGCCGTGTAGCTGAAGGCCAGAGCGATGGTGTCCTCAGGGCGGGAGGCGAAAGTCCCACGGCTGATAAGACCGCCATAGACCTGCCAGTGACGCAGCGCCACGCGCCCGTCATTATAGAGAAAGCCCCAGAGCGCCGTCAGGCCGGAATCCGTATCCTGTCCGGCCTTGTCCTTACGATAGGTCGTGATTTTCTGATCCATCAGCACCCAGGCATTATAGCTGGCACGATGCTGGCGCTGGTTCAGTCCTGTCAGGGCATAGGGCTGACCGTACTGGTCCTCGTGGATATCGGAAAGCGGGGTGGTCGTGAGGGCCGCACCAATCTTGTAATGGCCGGGTAAATGGCCGCGCGCCCTTGGCTCCCAGCCCAGTTCGAGCGGCATACGCACACCATTGATATAGGCGCTGTTGAACTTGAAGCCGCTGCGGTTCATCGAATAGGCAAACATGCCCTCTTCGGTCAGATACAGGCCAAGCTGGATATAGGATTGCGGCAAGGGGCGGCCGCGCACACGCAGACCCCAGTTCCCGGCCGGAAAGGTCGAGGCATATCCGGTATCGGCTGCCGCACGGGGGCGACCGCAAATGGCGTTGATCTGGAAAGTACAGAAAAGCGGGCTGGCCACGAAGTCGGAGAGTTCGGCCATGCGCCCTGCCGCAATCGAGAGCTTGCCGCCATACAGCGTCTCTTCGCCATAGGCCATGACGAGATGCACCACCACATTGCCGCCCCCGCCATAGATTTCGGAGGAGTGGTTCAGCCAGTCACCGAACATGCGGTTGGCAGGCGTGCCATAGCGCCCCGTTACGACCATATGGGTGGCAAAGCCCCTGATATGCGCGATGCGCTCCCAGTCCACATTCAGCGAGAGGGCATATTGCCCGGCATTGCTCGACCCCTGACGGTAATCCCCGACATGGCGTGTGGGTGTGGTAACGGCGGCCGCATATTCATTGATATTGTCGAGCAGCAGCCCGATCCCGTGGCGACGCAACCAGTCCGTCAGGCCAAAGGGATTGTAGAATACGGCCTTGGGCTGACCGAATGCCGGCACGCTGGTGGGCTGCAAGGGCCGGTCAGGAAACGGATCATTGATCTGATAGCTGGGTTCCGAGCCGGTTTCCTCATCGTCATCATCGGCGGCCCAGCCCGGCATCGGGGCTGACATACCTGCAAGACAGGCGGCGGCCAGGCTCCAGCGAAAGAAGTGACTCAGAACCAAAGAAACTGCTCACGGAAACGTTAGGCCTCGGTCCTAGCATCGCCAATCCGTGCCTGACCAGTCCGATTTTTTTTCCGCAAGCCCGGAACCGGGGGAGAGCAGCACACGGGGGTCACAATACCCCGGCTCTGGCAGGCGCCCCCGTCTTGCCGGATGAACCGGCTATTCCTTGTCGATGCTACGCTTGGGCAGCAGGGCGGGAATGAAGGTCAGCGTAGCAAGCAACGTACAGGCCAGCGACATGAGCAGTAGCCGCCCCATGCTGGCCGTGCCCGGATGCTGCGAGGCGGCAAGCGACCCGAATGCCGTCCCTGTCGTCAGGGCCGAGAACAGGACCGCGCGCGCCGTCGGAGATGTCAGCGGGCTCTTGATGCCGGCACGCCAGTTCATCACGAAATAGATGTTGAACGACACTCCCACGCCAAGCAGGAGGGGCAGCGCGATGATATTGGCGAAATTCAGCGTCTCGGGCACCGTCACGATCAGAATGACCGTGATCAGCGCAGAAAGCAGCAGGGGGGCCAGCACAAGCGCCATATCCAGCAGGCGGCGCAGAGCCACAAACAGGATGATGGCGATCATGACCAGAGCCGAAATCGCCGCCGTCGAGAAAGCATGAACCATCGTGTGGGCGCTCTCGACCACCTCGAGCGCCGTGCCCGCCGTGTTCTTATCCACCGACTGCATGTCGCGCAGGAAGCGATAAAGCACCTTGCTATCGGACATCCGCCCCTTGGGCAGAACCTTCAACAGGGCGCGTCCATCCGGCGCCACATAGTCACGCGCAATATCCTGCGGGATGCTTTCCATCGTCACAGGCGTGGGCTGAAGCACATCAACAAGCTGGGCCAGCTGCTCGGGCAAAAAGCGTGTCAGCGCCGTATTGGCCGCCATGATCCGGTCATCCGGCGCCTTGGCGAGTGTCGCAAGGGCTTTCTGGATGTCGCGCAGCGGTGAGTCGGGCGCGGTCTTGTCGATCACAGCGGCCAGCTTGGCCGCTGCCGAGGCCGCGCTGGCGCGAAGGGCATTGGCATCGGGTGCAGGCTGCACTTCCTGACCTACCAGTGTCGGCAGCAGGATCGACGCCGTATCCTTGATCATCGCGAGTTTTTCGGTCTGATCTTCCGGCACGAACATGCCCAGCCACATGACCGAGGAAACACTCGGCAGCGCGTCGAACTGCTTCGCCCGTTCCGCAGCGACCTTCAGGTTCGGCACGATCACTTCGCCATCATAGGGCGAGGCCCGTGGGTCCTGCTCCAGCAGATGAAGCGCACGCATCCCCTCGGTGTTCGGATTCTTGGTATGCAGAGGATCAGCATCAAAGCTCAGATGCGGAATAAGCGCGATGCCGGTCAGGGCCAGAATGGCGTAAAATGCCAGGATGGGCTTGCGGAAGCGACGCAGGAAACCGTCGGCCGGTGCGAGGCTGGCGAAACCCGGCATGCCCCGGCTCAGACGCGCGCGGAACAGATGCAGCAGGGCCGGCAGCAGGGTCATGGTGCACAGGAAGGCGATGATCATGCCGATACCGGCAATCAGGCCAAGCTGGGCCACACCCACGAAATTGGTCGGAACGAAGGCAAGGAAACCCGCCGCCGTTGCCAGAGCCGCCACCAGAATCTGATGTCCCGTCTCTCGCCCCGTCTCGGTCAGTGCCTCGGCAGGCGCCATGGCCTCACCCGATGGCAGACGCTGCCCCCTGAAGCGGACAGAAAACTGGATCGCGAAATCAACGGCGATACCGACAAACAGAACGGCAAACGCGACAGAAATCAGATTGAGCTTACCCACGGCGAGGGCGGCAAAACCTGTCGTCAGCAGCAGACCGATAACGAGCGTGATCAGGATCGGCACGATTACACGGACAGAGCGCACGGCCAGAACCAGCCAGCACGCCACCAGCACAAGCGAGGTCAGCAAACCAAAACCCATGCCGTGGGCCACCGTCGAGAATTCCTCATCACTCAGCTGCACCGGACCGGTGATCATGGCGATTGCATTGCCGCTCCTGACGAATGGCAGGGAATCGATGGCACGGCGCATGGCGGCACTTGCCTCACCACCCGGCTGAAGCGAACCGAAATCCTGATGCGGCTGCGTGATGACATACTGGTAGTTGCCCGCCATATCACCAAGCGGACCCGCCAGAAGATTCTGCCATGACAGATCCTTTGGGTGGCCGCTGGCGGCATCATTCAGCGCTTTGGCAAAGCCGCGAAGCTCTGGCGTAAAGCTCTCGGGAATATCCTCACCCGCCGACAGCCCCTCACCCATCAGCCCAAGGGCCGTGAAAATACCGCGTGAAGACGGATCGGCCGAAAGCGTCCCCAAAAAGGGCTGTGCTGCCACGATGGAATCGAGCAGCGTGCCCAGAACCGGCTTGTCCAGAAAGAGCAGCCCGTGATTTTCAAGAAATGGCGAGTCGTCAGGCAGGCGAACGGTACGGAAATTCTTGTGATCGGCGCGTAGAATACGGGCCAGTTCACGGGCTGTTGCCCGGCCCTGCTCAGGCATGTCGGCCTTGATGATGGCCACCATCAGGTCGTCATTCTGCGGAAAAAGCTTGCTTAGCTCTGCGCCGCGCTGCTTCCAAGGCAGGCTGGCTGCAAACATTTCATCGGTATCCGTAGTGACACCAAGGCGTTGCACCGTCATCACCAGACTCGCTGCTGTGAGCAGCACAAAAAGCGCAATGACAACAAAGGCGCGTCGAGCGCAGAACGAGACGATCGATCCGATGAAATTTGCTAGCATTGACGTGTGATGAACCCTGCCTCGGAAAGACGCCAAAGCGTCATGATCCGGGCAGGTTTAGAGCATTGTCACCCGAATGGGAAACCATGCGCGTCACAGCGTTGTAACAAACGCCTCAGCTGCGGGTATTGCGCAGAAAAGCCAGGGTTTCGACACAGGCGGCTGAAGCCTCGCGGCCCTTGTTGTGCACATCCTTGCGCGAGCGGGCCTGAGCCTGCTCATCCGTGTAGGTGGTCAGCACACCGAAGGAGATGGGCGTCTCAGTGGAAAGCTGGGCCTGCATGATGCCGATGGTGGCCCCGAGGCTGATGAACTCGAAATGGGCCGTGTCACCCTTGATCACGCAGCCAAGGCAGATGATCCCCTCATATGTTCCTGTCTTGGCCAGAGCCTGCGCCATAAGCGGCAGCTCGAAAGCTCCCGGTGCATCGAACACATCGACATCGCGAATATTGTGTTCGGCAAGCCATTCCAGCGCGCCATCACGCAGGCCATGCGTAACATCCGTGTTGAAGCGGCTCACCAGCAGTGCGAGCTTGGGCGTGGGAACGAGTGCGAGGTCGGGAGCGACGGGGATGGATTTGCTCATGGGAGATCCTTACTTCTGAATCACTGAATCAACGAGTTCGGGCCAGACATCGCTGAGCTGATGCCCCATCCGGGTACGCTTGGCGTGAAGATACGCCCGGTTGAACGGATTGGACCCGGCTTCGAGGCGTTCCTGACTGATGACCTTCAGCCCTGCCGCCTCCAGTCCCGAGACCTTGCTGGGATTATTGGTGAGCAGCCTGAGCGTGTCGATACCGAGCGACTGCAGAATGGCCGCGCCGGTAACCCAGTCACGCGCATCGCCCGGCAGACCCAGCTCCAGATTGGCTTCAAGCGTGTCCTTGCCGGCATCCTGCAAGGCATAGGCCCGTATCTTGTTGCCAAGTCCGATCCCCCTGCCCTCATGCCCGCGCAGATAAACCAGCACGCCAGAAGGGGCTGCGGCGATACGCTCAAGTGCCTCGCGCAATTGCGGGCCGCAATCGCAGCGCAGTGAACCCAGAGCATCACCTGTCACACATTCGGAGTGCAGACGCACCAGGGGAGTGCCGTTAGCGGGGTCACCCTTGATCAGCGCCACATGCTCGATGCCATCAGGGGCACGGAACGCCTGGATACGCAGGTCATGGCCGCCATAGACGCTGGGAAGCGCTGCCTCGGCAATACGCTCGACCGCAGGCGGAACGGGTGCGGGCAGAATGACATCCCCCAGCGCCTCGCGGCCATGCACACGACACCAGGCAGCAATTTCCTCAATGCTGATAACGGGAATATCGTGACGTGCCGCGAATGCGCGCAGTTCCGGCAGGCGTGCCATCGTGCCGTCATCGCTCATGACCTCGCAGATCACCGCCGCAGGAAACAGGCCTGCCAGCCGAGCCAGATCCACAGCGCCTTCCGTATGCCCGTCACGCGCCACCGTACCTTCGGGATGCGCCCGCAAGGGAAAGATATGGCCAGGGGTGCTGATATCTTCGGGCTGTGCATCGGGGTGGCCCGCAACCTGAATGGTTCGTGCACGATCGGCCGCCGAAATCCCTGTCGTGATCCCGGTCGTGGCCTCGATCGAGACGGTGAAAGCCGTTCCGCGTGGATCATGGCCGCGCCGGGGCATCATGGGCAGTTCAAGACGATCAATCTGCTCCGGCTCCAGCGGCAGGCAGATCAGCCCGCGCGCGTGGGTTGCCATGAAGTTGACGGCATCCGGCGTTGCAAACTGGGCGGCAATCACCAGATCGCCCTCATTCTCGCGAGCTTCGTCATCCACCATCATCACCATGCGCCCTTCACGCAGGGCGGTGATGGCATAGGCCAGACCGGGTGAGAGAACCGTGTTCATGACCGTACCCCGTATCTCAGCAGGCTCTCGACATATTTGGCCAGCACATCGACCTCGACATTGGCCGGGTCGCCCTCGCGGATCTCGGAAAGCCCGGTATGGTCCCATGTGTGCGGAATGATCATAAGGGCGATGGTGAAACTGTCATCCTGCACGTCGCTCACCTCATTGACCGTCAGGCTGACGCCATCGAGCGCGATCGATCCTTTCTCGACCACATAGCCACGCAAGGCAGCGGGCAGACGGAACGTGATATGATGCGACTCCCCGACCGAGCGGATCCCCACCAGATGGGCAAGCCCGTCGACATGCCCCTGAACGATATGTCCCGACAGACGTGTCGAGGGTGTGCTAGCCCGCTCCAGATTGACCCGCGCTCCGGCAGCCAGTCTGCCCAAAGCGGTGCGCGACAGCGTTTCAGCACTGACAAAGAAATCTGCCAGCCCTGAGGAGTCATAGGAGGCGACAGTCAGACAGACACCATTGACGGCAATGCTCTCGCCCAGATCCATATCTGAAAGTCCCGTCTCGACCTGAAGCAGGATTGCCTGGTCACGGGGTTCGACAGCCTTGATACGGCCGATATGTTCGATAATGCCTGAGAACATCAGAATGCAGCCTCGTCAGCAGGAAGGGGGCATGCCCCTTCATCAAGTATGAAACGCAAGGGGGTGGGGCCGTGGGAATAGACACGGTGCCGGTCAGGACCGTCCGGGGTGGTCTGGATGTCCAGCCAGTCATCCCAAAGGCCAAGCCGCCTGATCTCGCCAAGCAGCCCCGGCCCGGCTTCGACCATCGCCCAGTTCACGCCATGATCGGCCAGAAGCGAAGGGATCTCGCCCAGGTCACGCGAGACAAGCACGCGAAAACCGCTACCGATCATTTTCTCCCGCCAGGAATCTGGCAGGCGATTCTGCCTGTCACACACCACGACCAGACGCGGCGCCCGGTCCTCATGATCGGGAACATGGCGCACATCGAAACGTGGGCTGTCAGACAGGATCGTGCCGATACCCGTGATGATCGCATCACTGGCGCGGCGCAGGCGATGGGCAATCTCAAGCGAGGCCTGGCTGGTAAAAGTCTTGCGCCCGGCAGGTGGAATCATCGAACCCGTATTGTCCCGTGCCTGCTTGACCGTGATCCACGGGCGCTGGCGCACGATACGTGTGGCAAAAGGCGCCAGAAGCGCCGCGCAGCCATCATGCACATCGGCGAAGGCCGGAAAATCCTCGAGCAGAAAGACATTCCGCCCCTCAGGCATCTGCCGCAGGCGCGCAATGCCCCCCCCGGCTACCGGGTTCGGATCGCGCATGCCCACCCAGACATCCTGCACAGGACTGTCGCGCAGTGCTTCGCTGCAGGGGGGCGTGCGCCCGACATGATTGCAGGGCTCAAGAGTAACGAGGGCTGTCGCAACGCGGTCGATCACACCGGTCTCGCGCGCCCGGTGTAGGGCAAGCGCCTCGGCATGGCGGGTGCCGGTACGGTGATGAGCGTCAGTGACGAGTATGTTGCCCTCGTGGTCGAGCAGACAACAGCCAACAGCAGGATTGGGAGAGGTGGCGCCAAGATAACGCGCCGCTTCGTTCAGCGCGGCCTCAAATCCCGAACGAACCGCCTCACGCTGGGCCAGACTATGGCCCTTTTGTGCGAAGGCAGAACCGGGGGCGAAAACTCCCGACACGATGATACGGTCCCATCCATCAAGGACGGTCTCCGGGCGTGAACACTCTGTATCTCGGCCAGGAACATCCCCGACGGGCTGCACCATGACAGAGGCAAGTCCTGTTCTCTTTCATCCGGACTATGACCGTCGGCTCCGGATTTGGACCGGATCTGCTGACCCCCGGGCCTGAAGGGCCTGAGGCGCTCGCGGGCTCGTGCCAGAGGCACCTACCGCCGGTGGGGAGTTTCACCCCGCCCTGAGAACGTCGAATTCTATACCGGCCGACATGACCGGACGGTCACTATGTGCCCCCTTGGACGCGTTTTGCAAGGGGCTAAGCCAGCCAGACGTCCTGACACAGATCCCTGCCGTCACCCTGGCAAGGTGATCAAGCGCAAAAAAGGGCGGAGAAATCCCCGCCCTTCATGCTTGAACCATATGCGGTTCAGATAGCTCAGTGCGTTGCAGCCTGCGGCACCGAATTATGAATGGCGCCCTGGGTTGCGCCTGCGCCACGGCTCACGTCATGACCGATGGAGCTGACGTCGCGGCCAGCACCGTCAACCGTGTTGCATGCAGCAAGGCCAAAGGCAGGCAGCGCCAGCATGACAGCAAGAGCACCGGTGCGGAGGAAGGAAGCCTTAGTCATGGAACAATTCCCTTGTTGATAGGTTCGGGCCTTAACAACGTGTAACCATCATATGGGTTCGCTTCGTTACAAATTGGCATCATCATGACTATGCCCTGACCTTGCGCGACGCGGTCTCGCCTCAGTCGCGGAAAACCGCCAGAAACAGTTTGGTGATGAACCTTGCGTAACGTGATGCGCTCACCTTGTTCACCTTTTCGTGCAAAAGCCGGGTACCGTTTTTCTGGCATGCGCGCCGGCACAAGAACACAGGCAGAACCGTAATGACCGACACGCCTCCCTCTATAGTATGGTTTCGCGACGATCTGCGGCTTCAGGATCATCCGGCTTTGAACGCTGCCAGCGAGCGAGGCGGTAAGCTTCTTTGTGTCTATGTGCTTGATCGTTCGGGCACGACCCGGGCACAGGGCGGAGCCAGCCTGTGGTTTCTCCACGGCGCTCTTGGCAGTTTACGCCAGACGCTGAAGAAACACGGAGGAGATTGCCTGATCCTTGAGGGTGATCCCGCCGAACTCCTGCCCGCTCTGGCAAAAGAGACGAAGACCGACGTTCTCTACTGCCATCATCGCTATCAGAAAGAGGCAAACGCGCAGGACGACGCTGTCTCTCAAGCACTTGAAAAGGTCGGGTGTGACATGAAGCGCCTGCACGGTACGGTGCTGCGTCAGCCGGAATCCATCGTTACAAAGACCGGCACGCCCTACAAGATCTTCTCAGCCTGGTGGAAAGGATTCAAGGGATTAGGGGCACCCCCCTCGCCCATAGCTGCGCCTTCTGGCCTCTCTTTCCTTCCTCTCTCCTTTATGCATGGCAAAAAGCCGAAATTTGCCCCCTGTGATATCGACAAGGCCCTGCTCCCCACCAAGCCGGACTGGGGTTCAAAAATGGGGGAATACTGGGATCACGGCGAAGAGGCTGCGCATGAGGCTCTGGACGATTTCGCATCCGGCCCTCTTGCCCATTACAATACCGGCCGTAACGACATGGCCGCCGAGGAGAGTTCGCGGCTTTCGCCCTATCTGCGTCATGGCGTGCTCTCACCACGACAGATCTGGCATCACTGCAAGAACAAGGGCGAGCCAGCCGATCGCGAGACCTTCCTTTCCGAGCTCGGGTGGCGCGATTTCTCGTGGTACACGCTGTTTCACAATCCGCAATTGCCTCAGCACAACCTCAAGAAGCAGTTCGATTCCCTGAACTGGCGCAAGAGCCGCAAGGATCTGCAGGTCTGGCAGAAGGGAAAGACGGGCATCCCGGTCGTGGATGCCGGGATGCGCCAGCTTTGGGAGACCGGCTGGATGCATAACCGGGCGCGCATGATCGTCGCCTCTTTTCTGGCCAAGCACCTGCTGATTGACTGGCGACAGGGGGAAGCCTGGTTCTGGGATACATTGATTGATGCCGACCCTGCTTCCAATGCCGTAAACTGGCAGTGGGTCGCGGGGACAGGCATCGAAGCCTCGCCCTTCTTCCGGATTTTCAATCCCCTCCGCCAGTCTGACAAATTCGACCCCAAGGGTGATTACATCCGGCGTTGGGTGCCTGAGCTGGCCAAGCTGCCCGATGACGTCATTGCGGCCCCCTGGCAGGCAGACAGCGAGACCCTCGAACGCGCAGGCATCAGACTGGGGCGTGACTATCCAAAGCCCGTCGTGACGCTTGATGAAGGGCGTGACAGGGCGATGAGCGCCTACCGCAAGACACGAAGCGGCTGAGGCGTGTAACGCAGGCCACGCCTCAGAGGCGAGACACCGCAAGGACACGCGTTTCGCCCTCTGCAAGCCGCAACGCCAGTTCAGTTGATGACCCTGGCTCAAGTGCCGCCAGGTCCTCAAGCGCCGGCAGGTTTGCCGCAAGCGAGAAACGATAAGGGCCGATCACACCAACATGGCCCTGCGCAAAAGTCATCGCTGGCAGGGTTTCACCATTGGGGCCGGTAACTGTGCTGACATCGTTCTGGCTGAGAATAGCATAAGCGTGCATCATGGGCTCGCTGAGGATGAAGAAGTGCTCCCAGTCCTTCGCCTCCGTTGCATGAAAATCGATGCCGGCATTTTCCTCGCTGCGCAGATAACGTCCCGTTCCGTCAAGCCGCTGCAATGTAACCACGCCGCCAGGCAAGCGTGTTGCCAGAAGTTGAGGAATGGGCATGGGTAATGAGACCACCTTGCGTAAGGTGACCGTAAACTGTGGCTGCGCCACGGTATCGGCAAAGAAAAACAGGCCAGGATAACGCCCTGGTGGGGGCACAACAGAATAGAGACAGTCGCGCAGGGGATCATGATCGACCACATGCCCGAAGAAATCGAGAAGCCAGAATCGGGCAGAGGCATAAAGCATGGACAGGCGTCCCTTTCGTCAATCGGTCGTCGCGTTCTTATACAAGCCCCGGGCAAGTCTCACACTGGCAGAGCCAGACACTTCTGCATGACACTCGGCAAGGCCTGCTGCCCCAAGGCCTCAGGCGGGCATGCAAAGCCTTCCTGATTGTGAAGCGACCCAAAATCGCGCATCTGCACCGTGATAACCGTCAGATTGAGCCCGAAATGTGTGAAAACATGCCTGATCTGTCCATCGACTTTCCATGTCAGATCATCGGCCGTGCTTTCCAGCCCGGCGCGCTCTGCCGTCCGCAAGGCAACCGGAGCGGCCTGCAGTGCTGTCTCGATCTGAATAGGGTCATCCTGCCAGGCTGTGCCCGGCAGTTCCGCCATGCCACCCAGCAATCCTGCCTCCGGGCGATGACGTAGCCAGATTGCGCCCTCACGGTCGATGAGCCGGAAGACCATGCCGAAGCGCTCGGGCCTGACCTTGCGAGGCCCACGGACCGGGAAGCGGGCAGGATCACCCGAGGCATGGGCCTTGCAGGACTCTCGCCAGGGGCACACGAGACAGGAAGGGCGGCGGGGCGTACATATTCCTGCCCCGAGATCAAACAAGGCCTGCGTGAAATCACTGGGCGCCCCACGGGCCGCAGGATCGAGATTGAGCAACGTCGCGAGGCGGTCAAGATGCTTCCTGGCCCCGGGCATCGGCTCGGCCACAGCGTGCAGCCTGGCCGTAATACGCTCGACGTTGCCATCGACCGGGACAACCGGCACGGCAAATGCAATGGAAGCAATGGCACGCGCCGTATAGGCCCCGATGCCGGGGAGTGCCTGAAGCGCCTCCACCGAACGCGGGAATGCACCAATTGCGGCCACCTGCTGCGCGCAGGCGTGCAGATTACGCGCCCGGCTGTAATAACCAAGACCCGCCCAGGCCGCGAGTACCTCCTGCAAAGGAGCACGCGCCAGATCTTCAACTGTGGGATAATGCTTCAGAAACCGCTCGAAATACGGCATAACCGTCACAACAGTGGTTTGCTGCAACATGATCTCGCTCAGCCAGACGGCATAGGGATCCGCAGTCTCTCCCGGGAGAGCACGCCACGGCAGGACACGCCTGTGGCGCGCATACCAGTCCAGAAGGGCTGAAGCAGAAGGAGTCACAAGGGCGATATGAAGCGTGATTCCACAATGGGCAAGGGGCAGAGTCCAACCGGCCCCGTTCGACCCATCAGGGCACAACCCGGAACCAGCAGACCGTCCGGCGCCACCGCCCCTTCACCTGCCAACCCGACGACAGAACGCGAGAGGCGCACCATGACGGGGCGTGCCCTGGGGGCAATTCTGCCACAGGTCACGCGGCCCGCCTTCAATCGCAAGCCTGCTCCGGCGGTCCGGCTGATCCTCGACTGGGCCGAGATCGTCGGCCCGGCCCTCGCAACCCAGACTGAGCCGCGCAAGGTCAGTGCAGGCACACTCACCATTGCCTGTACCGGCCCTGTTGCACTGGAGCTCCAGCATCTTGCGCCGCAATTGATCGAGCGGATCAACAATCATTGTGGCCCTTTGCGAACGGGGCGCGATCTTCGCTTTGATGACGGCACCCAACTCGTCAGGAAAATCAGAATACTGCAAGACCCGGGGGTTGTGAGACCCGTCACACCGGCAGCACGTCCGGCGCCTCGCCCCATCGCAATTGCAGGCATGAAGGAGGGTGAGTTGCAGGACGTTCTGTCACGTCTGGGTGGCCATATCCTGCGCCGCCCCAGGCGCTAAGGATAAGCAACGCGCGATCATCCGACGCTCAGAGTGATCCACTTGGGGCAGTGACGCATCTCGGTACGTATGATTTGTCACGAAACGATATCCTGCTGTTACGCTTTCGACTTTTTTCCGCCCCTACGCATGACGATATCAGGGGAAACAAAGCCGCTTCTCCAGTGCTCTCGTCGGAAGGAAAGACCCAGACCATGCGCAGAACGTCTATCTTTGGGGTTGCCCTGTTCGTTGCGCCGCTGCTTGCCGCCCTCCCCGCTCAGGCCCAGCGCGGCGGAGGCGGTTTTCATGGCGGCGGCCCCGGTGGCGGGGGCTTTCATGGTGGCGGCCCGGGCGGAGGCTTTGGCGGCCGTCCCGGCGGCAGCTGGGGCGGCGGCGGTTTTCACGGCGGTCCCGGTGGCGGCTATGGTCGTGTCGGCTATGGTCGCCCGGGCTGGGGCGGCCCGGGTCGAGGTGGTCCAGGCTGGGGTGGACCCGGTTGGGGCGGGCCGGGCAGAGGCTGGTATGGTCGCGGTGGATGGGGCGGCGGTTGGCGTGGTCCCGGATGGGGCTGGGGCGGACCAGGCTGGGCGGGTTATGGCTGGGGCATGCCCGGATGGGGCGGCGGATGGGGCTGGGGTGGCTGGGGCTGGGGCGGCGGATGGGGCGGTCTCGGTATTGGCCTTGCCACTGGTGCCGTCATTGGCGCTGCCGTCGCGCAGCCCTACTTACGCGCAGCCTTATGTTGCAGCCCCTTACACCTATGCCTGTGGCGGCTACGCCAACTGCGATCCGCAACAGGGCTATGCCTATCCGGGAGATCCTTATTCCGGCGGATATTGAACCCTCAGGCCAGGACGCGACATAGAAAAGGGGCGGGGAATGATCCCCGCCCCTTTTTTAACTGCTCAGCATCCCGGCAGAACGCAGGACGCTGCTTCTTCTGTGAAAGTCCGCCTCAGCGCGTACGCCCTCTTCCGAAAATGAAGCTCAGAACGAAGAGCACAAGAAAAATGAAGAACAGAATCTTGCCGATCGATGCAAAATCAGCCGAGATACCACCAAAACCGAGAACGCCTGCGAGCAGGGCAAGAATCAGAAAGACGATGGTCCAGCGCAACAGATCCATGACGACAACTCCGCAAAGGAACATAACATAATCGTCATGATCCATGATGGATCGTGAACGGACGAACGCCGCGCAGGTTCATCCCGGAAGAAACATACCCTTGTATTTTAATCGGGAAAGACGTTTCTGATCCGAGATCTGCCCCGGCGCACCGGGTTTCAGGCACCTTGTCGATGTGCGAGGAAGGCAGGCTGTCCGACCAGGCCGACGAAATGACAGGAGACAATGCCATGAGCCCGTTCCGATCGCTTTACCGGCACGGTTTTGCCCGTGTTGCAGCCTGTACCGTTCCTGTGCGCCTTGCTGATCCACAGTATAACATGGGGCAGATTGCTGCACTGGCTGCTCAATGTGCAGATGAAGGCGCCGTTCTTGCTGTTTTCCCCGAAATGGGCCTCTCCGGTTATGCCATTGACGATCTGAGACAACAGGATGCCCTCCTCGAAGGCGTGATCCGGGCCCTTTTATCGCTTGCCGTAAACTCGGAAGCGTGGAACAGCCTGATCGTGGTGGGAGCCCCGCTGGTGCAGCGCGGCCAGCTCTACAATTGTGCAGTCGTACTGCATCGTGGCGTCATTCTCGGCGTCGTGCCCAAGACCTACCTGCCCAATTATCGCGAATTTTACGACTCCAGGCATTTCAGCCCGGGTGCCGGCATTGCGCAGGAAACGATCAGGCTGGGTGACCAGCATATCCCCTTCGGGACGGATCTGCTCTTTGAAGCCGATGACCTGCCCGGTTTCACGCTCGGTGTGGAGATCTGCGAGGATCTCTGGGTACCCAGCCCGCCAAGCACTGCCATGGCCATGGCAGGCGCCACAGTAATCGGCAATCCTTCCGCCAGCACGATCACAATCGGCAAATCCGAGGATCGTCATCTGCTGTGTCGCGCCCAATCGCAGCGCGCCCTCTGCGCCTATGTCTATGCCGCAGCTGGCGCCGGTGAATCCACAACGGATGTCGCGTGGGACGGACAGGTTTCCATTTATGAAGCGGGCCGCCTTCTTGGCGAATCCGATCGTTTCCCAAAAACCGCGCAGGTTACTTTTGCCGACATAGATCTGGACCTGTTACGCCAGGAACGCATGCGTATGGGCAGCTTTCATGACTGCGCCCGCGCACAGACGCCGGGAAACTGGCGGCGCATTCCTGTCACGCTCGCCCCGCCGCAGCACGATCTGGGATTTCATCGCGCGGTGCCGCGCTTTCCGTTCGTTCCCGAAAATGAAGCGAGGCTCGATCAGGACTGTTACGAAGCCTGGACCATACAAGTGCGCGCCCTGACCCAACGGCTAGAGACAAGCGGTGTCGAACGCGCCGTGATTGGTGTCTCGGGCGGTCTGGACTCAACGCTTGCCCTGCTGGTCGCCGCACGCGCCGCTGACGAAATGGGGTGGAACCGCAATCGCATCCACGCCTACACCATGCCGGGTTTCGCGACGGGTAGCGCAAGCCTGTCTCTGGCGCATGATCTGATGAAAGCCCTTGGGGTCGAAGCCCATGAGCTCGATATCCGTCCGACCGCCATGCAGATGCTCGAAACCATCGACCATCCCTTTGCCACGGGCGAGGCCATACATGATGTCACGTTCGAGAACGTGCAGGCAGGCCTGCGTACGGACTTCCTGTTCAGACTGGCGAATCAGTGCAATGGCATCGTGATTGGCACAGGTGATCTGTCAGAACTCGCCTTGGGCTGGTGCACTTATGGCGTGGGCGATCAGATGTCGCATTACAACGTCAATGCAGGCATGCCCAAGACATTGATCCAGCACCTGATACGCTGGCTTGCCCAGCAGCAAAGTCTGGGGCCCGGCATAGCCCCTGTGCTGGAAAGTATCGTTTCAGCCGAAATAACACCTGAACTCGTTCCAGCAGACGACAAAGGCGTACAGAAGACAGAAGAGAAAATCGGCCCCTACCCGCTGCAGGATTTCAATCTTTTCTACACGCTTCGCTACGGTTTCAGACCCAGCAAGATCCTTTTCCTCGCGATGCAAGCCTGGGAAGACAAGGAACGCGGTATCTGGCCCGCCCATTACCCTGCTGACCGCCACACCGCCTACAACCCCAGCGAAATACGGCAATGGCTGATACTCTTCATCAAACGTTTTTTCGGTTTCAGCCAGTTCAAGCGCTCTGCCATGCCCAATGGCCCCAAACTATCGTCAGGAGGCAGTCTGTCGCCCCGCGGAGAATGGCGCGCCCCATCCGACAGTACGGCCGCTGTCTGGCTAGCCGAAATCGAGTCTGCCGAAATCTGAGGAGGGGGCAGCCTGCCCCCCGTTCCTCCGCCCGAGCTTTCGCCACATGAGGATAATTGTCCGCAAAACAATAATAACTTTTTTGTCCGAATAAGAATATTCGATTACAGAACCTGCCTGCCCTTTTCCCAACCACTATAAGTTTATTCAGACCAATCAATATGTTATCGCGTTTTCCCTCTCAGGAAAATGATTCACGTCTCCTTTTCAAATATTGTTTTTGTATAAAAAACATACTGGTTGGCATAACCAATTTTTTCATTGTTACTTTACAAGATCACGCATAATACATTCTTTGTAATAGTAATTTGTAGTAACAAATTATATTTTTGTCGTATTTGTCGCAAAAAATTGGTTTGTGCATATGCGACCAACGCTATAGTTTATCAGAAACCACTGATATCAATATTCCGCGATCTACCCTGATGTTTCCAAATCGAATAATTTTTTTATTATGAGAACCTTTCAAACTAGATTTTCATATAAAAAATATCTTTTTGTTTCCAATACAGTCGATTTATTGACGTAAAGGAAATCTTAAGGTATCCACAAAGAAATTGGTGTTCAATCCAAGTCTCGCCAAACAGCACAAGTGATGCCGCCAGCCACGGCCAAAAGGGACGGGCAGTGCGTAACACATACGTCTTTGAGCCTACGAAGAATAATAAGGAGAGGATCGCATGGCGGTCGTAACGGTTGTCGGTTCGTCAGGAATGTCTATCCAGGTTACCGTTGAAGGTGCCCGGATGCAGACACTTGCCTCGAGCTATGCGGCGCAGATCTTCAAGGCTTCCGAACAGGGCAGTCTGACTTCTGTCGATCTTGTGAACGGATCGAACGTAGCCCCCTCATCGAATGCCAGCGTCATTCAGGGTGCTATCACAACCGGTGGTGCTTTTTCGGTTCAGGGCAACTACACCAACCTCGTTATCGGTGCACTGGGCAACGCGGTCGACTTCAACGCCCCAATCGCCCCAGTCCCCCCCCTCTCCGCCCCAGTGACTGTGGATGGCACAGGGGTCACAGCCAGCAATCTCTCAATTCTGGCAGGCAACACGTCTCAGGTCAGCTTCTACGCCGGCAACTATGACGGCACTTTTGTTGCCACCATGGGCAACAATCTGTTCGACGGTTCGGGTCACAAGGGCAACTGGACGATCGCGACTGGCGACGGCAACGACACGATCATTGCGGCAGATGGCGTTAACAACATTCGTGCCGGTGATGGCCAGAATGTCATCATGCTGGGTTCAGGTGCCAATTTTGTGGCTTCGGAAGGTCAGGATACGATCACCGGCGTCGAGAATGCATCCGATACCGTCACGCTACTTGGTGGCAATTCGATCGTCTCGCTGAAATCCAATTCCCTCGTCATTGACTCCGCCCTGTCCGGCAGCCAGATCACGGTTGGTATCAACAGCACGGTCTTTGGCGGCACAGGGTCGACCGTCGACTTCACGGGTTCGACCGGCACCATCGCTGGCGCGATCGGTGACACCATTTCGGCTGCCGGCGATCTGCAGGTCTATCACGGCAGTGATCAGACGATCAGCGTCTCGGGTGCGCTGCAGTTCATCTCCGGCACGGGTAACACCTCGATCAACGCTGGCCTCGGCACGATCTGGGGCGCAAACGATTTGCACGCCAATGTCAACACCAGCGGCCTGGCGCTCTTCACCGCGAACCAGCCCAGCACCACTGGCAGCCAATACATCGATGCGTCTTCTTCCAAGGGTACGCTTGAGGCCTGGACGGGTGCAGGCAACAACACGGTCATCGGTACATCTGGTTCCGATCACTTCGTGTTCGGCACGCAGTTCGAGAACTCCAATGGTGACAGCTTCGCGACCGTGACCGGTGGTGACGGTGCAGCCAACACCTTCGGCGTGCTGGCTGGCCATAACGGTGGTGACATCACCATCACCGACTTCGGCAGCGCTGCTGGCAACATGTTCTTTATGTACAACTACAAGCCGGCTGATGCGGACCAGGCTGTGAAAAACCTGCTTGCTACGGCCACCGTGGCAGGGGGCAATACCACGCTGCAACTCGACAACAACATGAAGGTCACGTTCCTTGGCGTAACGGACCTGAAGGCGTCGAACATCGTCATCAGCTGATCACAACTTCCAGTATTGTGACGCAAGCTTGGCAAAGGCCCGGTCGGGAAGACCGGGCCTTTGTTTTTCCAGTCAGTCAAATTCGTTTATAGACTCATGAGGCCCTTATCCCGGGTCACTTTCGACCTCGTCTATGAATGAGCCTGTCTTGAACGAATTTCCTGATAATAAGACGCCATCTGATTCTGATTCCGCCGTAATTGCCGATGAAGTGACACGTGCTTCTGTCTACATGGCGACAATACGGGCCGATTCACTTCAAGCCGAATTGCGTCTGGCCAATCAGCAGCTCAGATTGATGCGTCGCTCCCTCTCGTGGCGCGTTACGGAACCTCTACGCTGGGCGCGCGCGCTCAGCCTTGGACAGCTTCCGCGCGGGATCCCGTTGAGACAGGCCTGGGAGCAGTGGCTTGATTCGTATCGGGCCGAGGGGCCATTCCGAGCCATCACCCGATTCATCGACGGTGGTCGCGTCAAGCGACGCCTGCAGCGTCATAGCGAGCATGCAGGCGACCCACTCTTCGTTCCTACCGAACGCCAGGAACAGATCCTGCGTAGCCCCGCGCGTCGGGCTGATACGTTTCTGCGCCCTCATTATCTGCTGATTGCCGATCTCGGGTTACAGCAATGCACCAAATATCGCGTCACGCAGAAAGCAGAGCTCCTGAGAAAGCTCGGCTGGTCTGTACAAATTGTGGAATGGCGAGACAGTGGTGAAGCGTTGTCGGCCCTTCAGGTTGCAACCAGGGTGCTTTTTTATCGCGTGCCTGGTGACGCCTCGGTCCTGACACTTATCAATGAAGCGAAACGTCTCGGCCTCGAGCCGCGATGGGAGATCGATGACCTCCTTTTCAACAAGCTTCTCTATCGCCTCAATGGCAATCTCGAAACGTTGGACCATAGCGAACAGCAGGAACTCTACGAACTTGCTGATCGCTATCTTCATGCCCTGCGTGCCTGTGGCCGAGGCCTGGCGTCAACCGAAGCGCTGGCAGGAGAAATGCGCAAGATCGGCATCGAAGACGTTCTGATCCTTGAAAATGCTCTGGACAATCAGACACTTGATATTGCGGATCGTCTCGTCGCCGGCAGGATGGCGCGCACCGACCAGCGAATTGTCGTGTGCTATGGCTCAGGCAGCCGTGCGCATGACGTGGATTTCAAAAACGCTGAAGCCGGGCTGATCACCGCCATGCAGGCCGAGCCCCGTCTGGACCTCCTCCTTGTTGGCCCACTCAGGATCTCTGACAGCTTTGCGCAGTTTGGTGCCCGTGTGACACGGATAAACGAGCTGTCCTATCCGGCTTATCTTGAAGCTCTTTCACAGGCGGATATTGCCATAGCACCCCTCGAAGAGACGATCTTCAATGACTGTAAAAGCAATATCAAGTTCCTCGAAGCTGCCATACTGTCCCTGCCTTCCATCTGTTCGCCCACCGACACTTACAGCCGCGTCATCAAAACGGGTGAGAATGGCTTCCTCGCGCATACGGCTGAGGAATGGCGCGATGCCCTTCTTTCGCTCGCTCGTGACCCCAGCCTGCGTGAGCAAATAGGAGAAAGAGCCAGAGAAACGGCTCTGGCACTTTATGCGCCGCAACAGATCCTGACCCGACAGGCGTCCGAGGTTTTCGGCCGCCCACCAGCCTTCAAGCATACAGCGCCTCGTATCCTTCAGGCCAATGTGTTCATGGCACCTCGTTCATTCGGGGGGGCAACAATCGTGGTGGAGGCATTACTCGGTCTGCTGGCCGAGGCTGGATTTGAAAACAGTGTCATGACAACGCGCCCTGTCTTTCAAGACCTGCCCGACGGTGCCCTGCGCTATCGTATTCTCGACACGGATGTTTTTTCCGTTGTGGCAGGACGCCATGGATCGTCGGATAATGCCAATATGGCACGGCAGATCGAGCGCTGGATTGATGCCTGGGATGTCGAGCTGGTCCATTTTCACGCCATCCAGGAGCTGGGTACCGGTATGGCGCGTGCCTGTCAGAAACGCGGCATACCCTACGTCATCAGCCTTCATGACTGCTGGTGGCTATCCGATGATCTGTTCATTACCCGTGATGATGGCCAGTATCACCTTGAAAACAGCGATATCCCGTTGGCGCCCGGTGAATCGACACGCGCCCTCTATCTCAATGAACGTCGCAAGCTCATGCGTCAGGCGCTCAAGGGCGCCGCAGCTATTCTGAGCCCGTCGGAAGAGCACAAGAATCTCTATGTGCGCAATGGCGTGCCAGCCGAACGGATCATGATCAATCGCAACGGGTTCACATGGCCGTCACGACCGAAGGCACAACGCCAACCTGGCTCAAAACTCCGCTTCGGGTTTGTGGGGGGCATCGGGTTCGTCAAGGGATTCAACCTTATCCGGAAGGCCTTCGAGACTCTCGCCCGCGACGATTGGGAACTCGTTCTGGTCGACAACACGCTCAATCTCGGCTTCTCCTCGATCGACACGTCCGAGTGGCTGGTAAAAGGGACCGTCAGAACCGTTCCCGCCTATAATCAGGCCGGTTTGGATGATTTCTACGATCAGGTTGATGTGCTGCTCTTCCCGTCCCAGTGGCGTGAAAGCTACGGGCTCACAGTGCGCGAAGCCCTGTCACGCGACGTATGGGTCATTTCCACCGCTCCCGGCGGACAGGCCGAAGAGATCGTCGATGGCGTGAATGGTTCGCTCATCCCCATCATCAACGATCCCGCCCCACTGCGCGCTGCCATCGAGGCCGTTCTTGATGACAAGGAGCGATTTGATCACTATGTGAACCCCAACAAGGCTAGCCTGCCCAGCTATGAGGACCAGGCAGCGGAGCTCACATCCCTTTATCACAGCCTGCTGAGGCACTCGCACTGAGCGGACATACCCGCTTGCTTACCGATTGAAGCGCCCCTCTGCCAGAGCTGGCAGAGGGAATGCCTGCCCTCACCGTGTATCAGAGATCCTGCCGTTGTACCTGCCTCACCCTGCGACCTGGTCGCAGGGTGAGTACGTCTGCGCCTCAGTGTATGGAAGGCAGTGCGTAGGACAGGACATAGTCACCCTTGTTGGCATTGGTTCCGGTGCGCGTTGCACCGCCCGCCACAACCAGAACATATTGCTTGCCGTTCTGGACATAGCTCATCGGCGTCCCCTGTCCTCCGACAGGAAGGCGCTGACGCCAGACTTCCTTGCCGCTCCGCAGATCGAAGGCCCGCAGATAATTGTCAAGCGAACCATGGAAGAAGGCAAGATTGCCCTGCGTCAGCATCGGGCCTCCCATTGTCGGCATGCCGATCGGCACATAGAGATGCGGGATAATTCCCTTCTGACCGAACACGCCATGGATAGCCGCATCCTGAATGCTGCCAACCGGCACTTGCCAGAGCGTCTTGCGGGTTCTGAGGTCAATGGCCGTCAATGAGCCATAGGGCGGCTTGAAACACGGCGCGCCGAGCGGTGAGACGAACATGGAACGTTCTACCCCCCAGGGTGTGCCAAGCTGCTCGGAATATTCACCCTCAGTCGACGGGACGAGACCGGCATGGGCGGCCTCTTCGCGCTTGATGAACTGCCCCCACATGGCCATGCGGATATCATTGACGATCAGCACACCTGTTTGCGGGTCCAGCGCACCGCCGCCCCAGTTCGAGCCACCATAGTAACCGGGCCAGATCAGGGTTTTCTGCTTGTCACTCAGTGGCGTGAATTCCCCCTCCCAGCGCATTTTCCTGAAGGCAATCCGACAATAGAGCTGATCGAAGATCGTGCCGCCCCACATATCGCTCTCCTTCAGCGGATCAACACCAATGGAAAGCGCAGAATAGGGTTGCACCGGGCTGATGCGTTGGCCGGGCATGCCATCCGTGGGGACCTTGCGATTGGTCACGGGAACGACAGGCCTGCCAGTACGGCGGTCGAGCACAAAGATCTGGCTGCGTTTGGTCATGGCAACCACAACGGGTGTCGTCTCGCCATTTCCATCAGGCATATCATAAAGAATCGGCTGGGACGTTACATCATAGTCGAACATATCGTTGTTGGCCGTGCGAAAATGCCAGTGCTCCTGCCCGGTACGGATATCAAGCGCAAGAATTGCGTCAGTATATTCATCTGAATAATCATGACGATTACCGGTCCAGAAATCCGGCGTCTGGTTACCCATCGGAATAAATGCGAGTCTGAGCTTCGGATCATAAGAAGCCGTTCCCCAGAAATTCGGTGTCTCAGTCGCATAGATCTGGCCAGAAGCCAGTGGGCGGCTGTCGCGATTGCCACGAGAGGCATCCCAGGCCCAGACAAGACGACCCGTACGGACATCATAACCGCGAATGACGCCCGAGGGCTCACCCACAGTCATGTTGTCATTGATCTTGCCGCCGACCATGATCACACCGTCGGCAACCAGAGGTGCCGAAGTGAGGTAATAGGAGCCAGGCGCTGTCGGGCCGAGCCCCTCAAGCAGGTTGACCATGCCGTGGTCACCGAAATCCTGACACAATGCACCTGTTGCAGCATCAAGCTCGAAAAGACGCGCATCGTTGGTCGTACTGACAATGCGCCGAGCGCAAGGCGCCGCCGCATCAACTGGCGCAGGTCCGACTGATGCAGGATCGACCGGCGCGGCGGGGATGGCAGGCATGGTGGTGGATGCGGCATCGGCTGCAGGGGCAGGCTGAACCGCTCCGGTTTCCGTCATATCCTGCGGGCCGAAAGCCTTCGCATCCGGTGCCAGCAACGACATGGTCGTCATGTCGGCATAGCTCACGCCACGGCAACGCTTCCAGCCCTTGTTACCCCGCGTCACCTGCATGTGCGGGTCGAAACGCCATTTCTCCTTGCCTGTGACGGGATCAAGCGCAATCACCTTGTTCAGAGGCGTGCAGAGATAGAGCGTATCGGCAATCTTGAGGGGGGTAACCTGATATTCCGACCCATCAATGGCCAGATCGCCGGTATGATAGCTCCAGGCCAGCTTCAGGTCGCCCACATTCTGTGCATTGATCTGGGTGTAAGGCGCGAAACGGTCGCCTGTTAGATTACGGCCCCAGGCCGGCCAGTCATCACCATTCTGCTGCCCCAGAGCTTCGTCGGCCCTCGGCTGCTGGGAGGCCTCTGCCGTCACCTCTGCATGAGGCTGGAAAACGCCCAGAATGACACCACAGAAAATAATGGCATAAATCGCGGCAACGCCCATGCCCCAGCGCCGCGATACACCACCGGCGTGCAAGGCCCCAGAACCCCTTCCCCCTGCAGAAAGACCACGCGCGCCCTCGAAGAAAGGTGCCAGCACACCCACCACGATGGGCAGAACCAGAAAGACCCCGACACGCGGCAGGATCAGCCAGAACACCCCCCCTACTTCGCTGAAGGCCCACCCGACAGCCACGAGACTCAGCAGGATTGACAGAGGCAGGGCAGCGGTTCGACGACTTGCGACCAGAAACCCGACACTGGCCATAAGCAGACCAAGGACAATGTAGGCCCAGCTTCCACCCAGCGAGGCCAGATAGGCTCCACCCAGAGCCAGACCTGCGCCGAGCAGCCCGATCACCAGGCCGACAAGCATACATATCGAGGGAACAACGCGTTGCACGGGATATCCTCCCACTACGCCCCCGGAAGTGAGCTCTGCCCGGTATTCAGGCCCGTCACGCCGAAAGCCAATGAAGCTACGAGACCATCAGGCCAGTAACCTGCCCTTGATCGGCGAAAGAGGTCACGCGGCTTGATACTCAAAGAGTGGGTAATGTGCGCCGGATATCTCTCTTTTCATTCATCAATATTTTATTATATCGCAATACTTCACATGCTTTTGAAGAATGCGACTTATTATTTAAACTCTTATGCCTCATCTCCGGTCCAAAATGAGTTGGACCGCCTCGACATGATCGAGACGGCGTAGACGGCCGGAGGCCGTGCGTGCGCTGAAATACTGGAAACAGTAACGGTAGCGACACGGCATCGACTTCATGTTTTCAATCGCCGCGACCGAGACGCTGCCGCAATGCGGGCACGGCACTTTGCCATTCCAGCGATTGGGCTTGAAATATCGCTGACCAGTCTCATCTTTCTGGAAATACTGAGGATCTCGGACAGGTTTCTCCCGTGATCTGGCCAGCCGATAACGATCCTCAAAACGGGCGGTTACAGGCTCGTCGGGTATTCAGGCCCCCTTTTCTTCCGCTCCCCTGCGGCAGGTGCGCCGCAGAAACGCGCGAAGGCAAAGGGAGCAAAAGCGGTCAGACTAGCGGCAACGCCCATGAACCCGTGACGAAATGAGGTTCAGGAGGATAACCGGGTGTTCAGCGCTTCTGGCGGCCGAGCGCCTCGCGTGCCGATTTCATCTGCACGTCGGTGAAGGCCTTGGCATGGGCAGCCAGATCGCGGCTGTCGTCCCAGAGATTACACCAGATGCCCAGGATCCCTTCGAGCGGCTGACCGACCACCGCAGAGGAGAAGGACTCGAAGGTAATCGGTCCCTGATACTGAATGCTCTCCAGCGCACGGAAAATGCTGGGGAAATCGACAGACCCCGAGCCCAGATAACCACGATGGGAATCTCCGGTATGGAAGTATCCCAACAGATCGCCTGCTTCACGGATAGCCTCGGCTGAATCGGCTTCCTCGATATTCATGTGATAGCAATCAAGATGCAGCTTTACGTTCGGCATCTCGACACGTTTCACATAGGCAATGGCCTGATGGGCCGTATTGAGCACGTTGGATTCGTAGCGATTGACCACTTCCATGCCCAGCGTGATGCCACTGGCCTGCGCCTTTTCGGCGACGCGACGCACCACCTCGATGGAGCCACGTACGCCATCTGCCGTAACCGGGGTCGCGTATTTCTGGAAAGCGGAATAAAGAATACCGCAGACATGGGTTGCGCCGACATCGCGCGCGAGAGAGATGGCATCAAGCAGATGCGCCTCGCCGCGCCGGACACGCTCGGGATCGCCCGAGGAGATATCCATATCGGCAGTCAGACCAAAGGACATGGTGATGCCAAGACGATTGGCCTCGAGTTCGCGCAGTGTGGCTGGCACGTCGAATGCCTTGATGTCCATGGTCGAGGCCTCGATCAGATCATAACCGAGTTCGGCCGTCGAACGGATCGCCATGGCGGCGTCTTCTGGCGTCCAGCCAGCAGTCCAGACGAAAGCGTGAAGTCCAAGCTTGTTCATGAGCGTTTTCCTGTTCTGGGAGGTGCGGTCGACCCGCGCACCGCAAGCGTGCAGGGCACCCGGACCTGCAGATAGGCAGTGCTCTCGCCCGCAATACGTTGCATGAGGCGTGCCCAGCCCTGCACCCCAAGCTCTTCCACCGGTTGGCGTATGGCCGTGATGGGCGGGAGCATGGCACGCATCCATGCGTAGTCATCGTAACCGATAAGCGACACGTCATCGGGCACGATATATCCGCTCTGGTGCAGGCACCGGAGCGCCCCCAGAGTGATGGAATTGGTCAAAGCAATAATCGCTGTGGGCGCGTTTTCCCCCACCAGCAAAGCGCCTAGAGACGGGATATCGTCTTCAACATGATGGCCAACTTCCAGAACCTGCGGCTCAGGCAGACCTTCACGGGCACAGAATGCCCGGATCCCGGCGCAACGCTCGCGAATATTGGCCAATGAAAGCGTCGTAGCCACAATGGCAATACGACGATGGCCCAGCCCGGCAAGACAGGACGCGGCTTCGGCGGCAGCGTGTTCGTTTTCCGCGGCAACAGTATCAGCCTGACAGACATGCGGCAGACGATCGATCACGACATAAGGTACCCCTGCCCTGTCAAGCAGGGAGGAGTCCTCAAAACGATCGTCGTTGGGCAGAACGATCATGCCGACCGGACGCCACGCCAAAAGGGCCTGGAGCCGCGAGGAGGCCAGTGCGGTATCCTCGCCAGCGCTGGCAACGATGATATCGTAACCATCACGAATTGCGCAGTCCTCGAGGCAGGCGATGATGGCCGTGAAAAACGGATTATCAAGGCTCGGCACAAGAACGCCGATGATGCGGGTGCGCCCTTCACGAAGCTGCATGGCTGCCCTGTCAGGCAGATAATTGAGGCTCTTGATGGCCGCTTCAACACGCTGACGCACGGTATCGGAAACGTTTTTGCGGTTGCGTACTACGTTGGAAACAGTGGCCACCGAAACCTGCGCGGCGTCTGCAACATCCCGGATCGATACCTTGGCAACCTTGAGGGCCATGCTGATACCCGCGGTTAAACGTTTAACTTTTCCTGAAAGTTAAATGTACTTCGGATATCCCGTAAATGACATTTCCGTCATCATGGAGTTGTAGCGACAGGCTGGGCGGCGATGGGGATGCTTTCACGCGGTCCGCGCGCCAGCGCAGCGCGAACCCTCGCATGCGCCTTCTGCCCCTCGATCAGGTCAGGGTCATCAACTCTGCGATGCGCCATGGGGCGAGGGCAAGGCTCGGGCCTCACCCCCAAGAGCCTGGTATTGTTGCCAGCCCAGTCATGGGTAAGCGCTATCGTCATCGTCGCTGACGACCATCATTCCGCCTGCCGGACCCTTCCGCGCAATATCGCTATTCTGGCGCGCCAGGACGCAGGATGCCTGAGATTCGTCGTTTACGAGGATCGTGAAAACAGGGGGTGATTTGCCATCAATGAAGGGTAAGAGGATGAAGTCAGCCTCCAGCACCACCTTGAAACCGACCACGGTCTCAAGGTCTACAACAAGATCTGGAAACTTGGTGGCAAGATAGACAATATGTGGTGCGCAATCATGGAATAACCGCCGAGGGTGCGCCGCTTTTACCGTCGCACCATCGGCGCACCGGCTCCTGAACGAACGGAGATCATGGTGACGTACTGAACAGGAGCCATGAGGCCGGTCTCAATCTCGCGCGGGAGACAGGCAGGCCATCAAGGCTGACGATCGTCCCCTGCATATGGCTGCGATGCCTTACGCTGGCAGAGGGCACTCTCAGATCGCAGGAGCAACGGGCAGTTCGTTCACAGTCACCACACGCCACACACCATTGATCCGCTCGATGATGGATACCGAAAGGTTCTGGATGGAAAAGCGCAGCCCCGTATCGGGATGGACATTGAGCGCGTGGGAAAGGGCAGCACGGATTGCCCCGCCATGACTCACCACAACCGTATCCTGACCGGCATGACGATCAGCCATTTCATCGAGCGAATGGCCGACACGGGCGCAGACATCCAGCATGCTTTCGCCGCCCGGCGGTTGCTCGGAGGCCGAGAGCGACCAGAAATCATGGGCGGTCTGACGCAGCTTCAACGGGAGTTCCTGATGGGGCAGATTATGCCACTCCCCCATGGATTGCTCGGTAAAGCGCGGCTCAATGGTCATGGTTCGCGGGCCATACCCGGCCTCGAAGATAGCGCGTGCCGTGTCCTGCGCCCGCTTGAGGGGTGAGACAACCCAGTTGGCCTCTGCAGGAAGACGACGCCCGAGCGCCGTATAATAGGGCACCTGCAACGCCAGATGCTCGGTGCAGAGCTCGACATCCATCGAGCCATAGACGCGCATCCGGGCCGAGGCCTCAACGATGGCATGACGGATCAGCCAGAAGCGGGTGACGCCCGATGGCAGCTGCATGGAATCGAGAAAATGACCATGGGCCTTGGGATCGGTAGCAGGGGCCTTGTCAGTCTGGGTCATGATGCGCGGGGCTTTCTCGGCTGGTGGGCATAAGGGGCATAGCGCGGCTGCGGATCGACCGGCGCGAGGCGGGTCCAGTGATCGAGGATGACCGTGATCTTTGCCAGAGCCCGACGCACATCGGCAAATTCACGCTCCAGCCGAACAGCATTGGGCAGACCGGCATGAGACGGCTCGCCCGAAACGAGACGCGCCCCGGCGCAAAGGCGCAGCGCTCCGGCATTCTCGCCATTGAGGGCCGGATGGGGCACGGGCACGGGCTGACCCAGATGACACAGGAGAGGCGCAAGCTCCTCACCTGGCACCCAGGGGGAAAGATCCGCGTTCAGCCAGCGATGCAGCGCGCGCGACCTTTCGAGATCGAGCGGTTTCTCCGGATGGTCAGGGTCGTGCACCAGAAAGGAGAATACGGTCGGGATCGTATCCCACAGGATCTCGCCTTGCACGTCGCGCCGGTCGAGAGACGGCATGGTGAGCAGGGTCAGCGCAGGGTGAGCCGCGATTACCTCATGGGCGTGGTGCTCGAAGCGACGCAGCGTATCGACAATCTGCTCAGCCGGTACAGCGGCAAAAGCCTCGCTCTCGGCAAGGGCAGCCTGCCAGCGCAGGGCAAGGCCAAGATTACCATCGCAGCCAAGCGGCGTGGGCGACGCCGTATGGGGCCAGTCACATTGATGGAAATAGGCGGCAAGCCCCTGCGGCAGACTGAAATGCGGAAGCGCTGCCGTGAAAAAATCGGGCAGCAGGATCGCGCCGCAGAAAGGAGGTCCGGTAAGGAATTTTGAGCCTGTGGTCATGACGAGCATGCCGGCGCGCACGAGAGAGGTGATGCGATGCGGTGCCAGCCGGGCCTGGCAGGCGTCGACAACGAGCGTGATCCGCTCGGGGTAGCTGGCCGCAAGGCGACACAGCATGTCGGTACAAGGCCCGACCAGCCCGGTCTTTGACATATCAAGCTGATGCAGGATGACATGATGACCGGCTTCAAGCTCCTCCCTCACTCCGGCCTCAACCTCCTTGTTGAGATCGGCGCAGGTTCGCGGTGTGCCATCGGCCAGACGTATGTCAATGCCGCGTATGGTCGTCTCGGCAGGAAAGCCTTCGAGATGACGGGCCTTGTCGGCCGAACTGCCCAAGGCGGTTCCGGCGGCAAAATGCCGTCCCTGCGCCGCCAGCGGGACACCACTGCCCGTTTCATCGGGGGCAATCAGGATATTGACGATGGCACGCCCCTGCGCACGCATCAGCCCCATGGCCAGCACGGCCAGCTCGCAATCCGTTCCCGATGCGGCAAGGATGACATTGTCGCGTGACCCAAGCCCATAAAGCGCGGCGATCTTCTGGCGCACCTGCAAACACGCCGCCTCGCGGGAGGCCGCACCATCCCCACCGGTCAGCGCATCCAGCACGAAAGCGCGCCTCGCGCGCTCGGCCCCCAGATATCCCCGCTCGGACAGGGATGACGCGGTGGAGGAGGAGAATGTCACCGCCCAGGGTCGGGGCCGATGGGAACACCCGTACCGGTTCAAACCGGTTTCAGGGTTGATGACGAGACGTTCGTCGCCGCCATCGGCCATCAGATATTCAGCCGGGGCCAGACACGACCAGAGGGGAGCAAGGCGGGCAACAAGACCATGACTGTCGCAGCCATCGCGCAGGATTTCAGGCGCGACATCAGGCAAAAACTGCGTCAGGGCGGGCCAGAGCGCTGCAAGGCGCTCGGGCGGCGGCGGCTGGCTGGCAGCAAAGTCGCTCAGCCATGTCAGTTCGGGCGGTAGATGGGGCGTGACACAATCGAGACGATGAAAAAGGGCGGCCACGCGCGCAGCGACCACGATGGCGACAGCCTGATCGTCAACAGGCAGTCCCCGGCACAGGAAATCCAGTTCAAGCGCGTAGCGCAGCAAGACCGGCGCGATATCCGGATGCCCGAAGGCAATGGCACCGAGGGTGATGGACCGATCCGAAACAATGAAGGGCCGTGTCAGGCGGGGCGACAGATTGAAGACGACCTGATCGGACAGGGTTTGCAGGTCAGGCCGGTCCAGTGCCGCCAACAGGCTGTCTGTAATGTCTTCTGCCAACACGACGCTTTTCCCCCTTTGAGGCGGTGGTTTATAGCCCAACCCCGGATGAACCCCAAATCACCGAATGTCACGGATTACCCAGCCTGTCGGGCTCACGACATCCATCCGGCAATCATCATTGCGGCGAGAGATACCCCCACATCCGGTCTTTCAGCCCTGCCCGGTCCGGCCTGAAACTCATACTCTCTCAGGCATCATGCCCTGAGGAATGATGGGTAGTTGTTCCCGGCATAAAGCGATCAGTCTTTCCCTGAACCAGCGATGCGCCGGATCGGCAGAAAGTCTCGGGTGCCAGAGTGCAGAAATGGTAATGGCAGGCGTCTCAAATGGCAGGTCGAAAACACGAAGGCTCTGATCCGCCCGGATGGATGATCCCGGAACAAGGGCTACCAGATTGGTGGCGGAGGCCAGACGCAAGGCATCATCGAAGGCGGGCACCACCACTTTCACCGTGCGGGTCAGGCCCTGCTGTGCCAACGCCCGGTCAACGGGCCCCGCTGCACTTCCGCGGCGCGAGGCCACAACATGATGGCATTGTGCATAGCGCCCCGCCGTCACAGGGCCATCGAAAAGAGAATGGGTACGCGCCGCCACCCCATAAAACCGGTCATGGAACAGGGTCTTCATGCGCATCTCGGGTCCGAAATCACCGGGTCCGATGACGCCAACCTCCAGATCCACCGCACCCTCCCGCATGGATGCCGCTTCCTTACTGCGCCTTGGCAGAAAGACGAGATTCACCCCCGGTGCCTCTGACAGAAATACCTGCACCAGCCGCGTTGCGCAGGCCTCGATGAAGCCTTCATTTGTCCGCAGCGTGAACTGCCGCTTCAGCGTCCGAGGGGTAAAACTCTCCTGCACAGGCGAGAGAAGGGCCTGTGCCTGCATCGCCACCTCCCGCACCGACTCACCCAGAGCAAGCGCGTGCGGCGTTGGCACAAGCCCCCGGCCACCGCGCACCAGAAGAGGGTCGCCTGTGCTCTCACGCAGCCGCATGAGCGTGCGGCTCATTGCTGAAGGACTGAGGCCCAGGCGCCCTGCCGCCTTTACGACGCTACGCTCTGACAGGAGGGCATCAAGCGCAACCAGAAGATTGAGATCCATTTTCATCACCTGGTGGTCTTTCCGGATGTCGGATCCGCAGAGATCCAACATATTTAACCTTGCTGAAGAGGCGTTTGGTGCACTGTTAAGTTGCATGCGATGCGTCTGGCGCAATTGATGGAGTCACCGCATTTCTGGCCGGTCTCGAAACCGCACAAGGAATTTCCGGCATGAGCGACTTCAACTCTCCCGCCCGCCCCCCTCATCTGCTTCTGATCGGCGCTTCGCGCGGTCTGGGCCTGGCCCTTGCGGGAGAATTCCTGACGCGAGGCTGGGAAGTTACCGCGACGATACGTGGAAATCCGGGCGCTGACCTTCGTCAATTGGTCGAACGCTTCGCGCCTTGGCTGCATATCGAAAAGCTCGACATGACCGAGGCGCCCATGATCGAAGCCCTTCGGTCTCGTTTGAGTGACTCGTTGACCTCTGCTGTGTCCGAAAGCCCGGATCATCTGGCAACACCTCTCATGATGCGTCCCTTCGACATGCTGTTCGTCAATGCAGGGACGACAAATGCCCAGCCGGATCAGCCCATCGGTCAGGTAAGCAGCTCGGATTTCATGCAGGTCATGCTGACCAATGCCCTTGCCCCCATGCGCGTGATCGAGACACTGGAGTCTCTCGTGACCCCGCAGGGACTGATTGGGGTGATGTCTTCAGGGCAGGGCAGCGTCAGCAATAACAACGCGGGACGGCGCGAGCTCTATCGGGGCAGCAAGGCGGCACTGAACCAGTTCATGCGCTGCTACGACGCGCGCACCGGCCAGTCACGCCCCCTCGCGCTCATTGCCCCGGGCTGGGTGCGTACGTCACTGGGTGGGCCTGATGCACGTTTCTTGATTGGGGAGAGCATTCCCGGCGTGGCGGATGTCCTGATTGCCCATCAAACCGGTAGCGGCCTCATCTACCGCGATTTCAAAGGCCGTGATGTTCCCTGGTGATGGATACACCCAGTATCAGGGTGATGCAGAAGACTGATGCAGCCTGCGTGCCATTTGAGGCTCTATTCACTTGAAGAAATAAAAATTGAATTCTTATTAATATATAGTAAATAATGATCTTGCAGATATAGTTGCACGAGCAGAGACGAGGCGAGCTTTCTTCCCAAACGTATCGGCTCTACCTCGAAAGAAACTGGAAAACCATGCGCCTCTCCTCGAGCCTGAGATACATATCGAGCATCTCTACCATACTCCTTACTTTGTCTACTCATTCCGCGAGCGCACAGACGCAACGCGTTTCACCGCATTTCAGGAACCTCCTGGTTGAGCACAGCGACGGTACAGCGTCGATTGGACTTGGTGACAGCAATGGTATCATCGAAGGCATGGCTACTGGCGATCAGTCAGCGCCCCGCGCTGCCGTAAGGAAGGGTAGCCCCTTTTTCGGACTGCTGGCCCTGATCGTCGTAGACAGGATGACGGGCAATGTTCGCGATGCTGTTTCTGACACCGAATTACTCAAAAAATCTCTACGAGACATGAGTATTCCGTATGACGTCGAGACACTGGCCTATTTTGCGGATGTCCTTGGAGCAGGAAACAAAATCCTTGAGGGCGACATGACCGGCTGGATCAGAGCCATCGACTCGGTGCGTAATCACTATGTCGTTCCTGTTCGGCAGGCGCTCAACATACCCGGTCTGGTATTCAGCGATCTGGATGTTCTCGAACCGAGCATTCCGGTTGCAGACATCCCCGAGCAATCGGCCGATATCGCTCCCGAAAACCATGTGGCGTTCAGCACCCCGTCCAGATTCGTCGGGCAACCAGGCGTCTATCCCCATATCAAAGGCACGCTCAACGGAGCGCCGATGAACTTTCAATTGGGAACAGGCAGTTTCATTGGTGCCATGCCCTTGGAAGTGTTCAATGCGGGCCATTATCGCGAGATAGGTCACATCGACACTTCAGTCGACACGATGGGTCGAAAGACAGCCGCACGCTATGTCATGGCCGATACGATCACTCTCGACAAAAGCACTTTCCATAACGTCATCTTCAAAGTCACGAAATCCGACTTTCTGACATTGGGTATGGGGTTCCTGAGGCAACTCCCGCACGCGACGCTTTCGCAAAATGCCCTGGATTTTGGCGGCAGCGCACCCTATCACTGTACAACCCCCATTCATCTATCAATGAACATGGATGGTACGGCCCTGAGCCTCGTCTTTCCTCTTGTCTCACGTCATGGCACGCAGTGGAGCGCCTTCTCTACGGGCTTGCAGGGTGGAACAGCGTTCTTCACGGTCACGCCCCATTTCACCCCTGCAGAGTTGGCACAATCAGGCCCAACGGCTGGCGATACGACGCATGGTCTGGGTTTCTACCGAGCCGTCGAAACCCCGATCAACACATCGCTCTACGGGGTAAGACTGCACGACAAAGTGCAGAAAATCCTGGCCCCGTATGCCCGCGCCGACTTCAAAATGTCCCTCACAGCCAACCTGCTGCTCTATGGGAACGTCTCTTACGATTTCGCCTCACGCACAGCCTGTTTTACCACAAGACACTGAGAGCCCTGCCTGCTGATTCGCCTCAATAGATATTCGCGGGAAGAGGCAGCCTTTTCTCGCGGGTAACGTTAGCGGTCGGGATTGTTGTGACGCTCTCCCCGGACGAGCGTCCCTATCCCTGAGAAACAATCAATCCGGCGACGCTGGAGGACCGTGTGCATGTCGAACGGCTGGGCTCTTCCCTTCATCCTCATCGCCGGTGCTCTTCAGGCGCTGGGCGCCACCATGAACGGGGCATTGGCGAAATCTCTCGTCAATCCGTGGCTTGCGACCTCGGTTTCGTTCCTGCTCGTACTGTTTCTGGCCATCGGTCTGTTTGCCTGCATGCCGCGCCCGCTGCCCAGTGCGGGTGATCTGGCCGGTCTGCCCTGGTGGGCGCCGCTTGGCGGCATCACGGGGGCCGTGGCCGTATTTGCGGGGCTTCTTCTTATCCAGAAACTGGGCGCAGGGCCGGTCAACGGACTGACCATCACCGCCAATCTCGTGACAAGCCTGCTGATCGATCATTTCGGGCTTCTGCGCATGGAAGTGCACAGCCTCAACCCCTATCGCATCACCGGCGCGGTGCTGATGATCGCAGGGGTCGCACTGATCGCACGGTTTTAAGAGCAGGCCAGACCAAAGGTGCCCTGACAATTCTCAAGACGCAGGGCTTTGGATCAGACGGAGGACGCAGCGCCTCATTGCCCTGCCACGCCTATCAAGTGCGGGCGGTTGGATCGTCTGGCACAAAAAAGGGGGGCAAAGCCCCCCTTTTCCTGTGCTTTCTCCCGAGAGGGAAAAGAACTCAGTTCTTAGCCTTATCGACCAGCTTGCCCTTGGCAATCCAGGGCATCATGCCACGCAGTTTTTCGCCGGTCTTTTCGATCTGGTGAACGTCGTTGCGAGCGCGAATGGCCTTGAAGCCAACGCCGCCGGACTGGTTTTCGAGAATGAAGTTGCGCACGAAGGTGCCGTCCTGGATGTCGGTCAGAACGCGCTTCATCTCGGCCTTGGTTTCAGCCGTCACGATGCGCGGGCCGGTGACATATTCACCATACTCGGCCGTGTTCGAGATCGAGTAGTTCATGTTGGCGATGCCGCCTTCGTAGATCAGATCCACGATCAGCTTCATTTCATGCAGGCACTCGAAATAGGCCATTTCGGGAGCGTAGCCGCCCTCGACCAGTGTTTCGAAACCGGCGCGGATCAGCTCGACCAGACCACCGCAAAGCACGGCCTGCTCACCGAACAGATCGGTTTCGACCTCTTCCTTGAAGCTGGTCTCGATGATGCCGGCGCGGCCGCCACCATTGGCCGAAGCGTAGGACAGGGCGATTTCAAGCGCCTGGCCTGTTGCGTTCTGGGCAACAGCCACGAGCGACGGCACGCCGCCACCCTTCTGGTACTCGGAACGCACGGTGTGGCCAGGGCCCTTCGGCGCGACAAGGAACACATCCAGGTCAGGGCGGGCTTCGATGATGCGGAAATGGATCGACAGGCCGTGAGCGAAGACGAGTGCGGCGCCCTGCTTCAGGTTCTTTTCCAGCGAGTCCTTGTAAAGCGCGCCCTGGCCTTCGTCAGGCGTCAGAACCATCACGACATCGGCCCAGGCCGCAGCGTCGGCAGGGGTCATGACCTTGAAGCCAGCGCCTTCGGCCTTGGCGACAGCCGACGACTCAGGACGCAGGCCGATAACCATATCGGTCACGCCGCTGTCCTTCAGGTTGTTGGCATGGGCATGGCCCTGGCTGCCGTAACCGATGATGGCAACCTTCTTGCCCTTGATCAGGCCCAGATCACAGTCACGATCATAATAGACGCGCATCAGAAAGACTCCTCGATGGATTGAAAGACTTCGGTACCACGGCCTATAGCGGCGATTCCGGTCCGGGACACTTCCGCAAGACCAAGCGGTTGCATCAATTCGACGAAAGCATCGATCTTCTCGGCGCTTCCCGTCAGTTCAAAAACAAAAGACCCTGCCGTCGTATCGACAGCATGAGCGCGAAATGCCTGGGCAATGCGCATGCCCTCGGTGCGCATCTCGCCCTTGCTGACCACCTTGATCAGCGCCAGCTCACGGGCCACATGCGGCCCGCTCTCGGTCAGGTCACGCACACCATGCACCGGGATCAGGCGCGCAAGCTGCGCCTTGATCTGGGCAATCACCATTTCGGTGCCCGAAGTCACGATGGTGATACGCGAGAGATTGCGCGTGGCATCAATGGCAGAAACGGTCAGGCTCTCGATGTTATAGCCACGTCCCGAAAACAGACCGACGACGCGGGCCAGGGCGCCGCTCTCGTTTTCGATCAGAACCGCAATGACGGCTCTCTGGATATCCTGTGCCATCAGACCAGCATCATGCCTTCTTGAGTAATCCGGGCCGCATTGGCTTCCTGATCGGGGCCAAGCAGCATCTCGTTATGCGGGGCGCCCGACGGAATCATCGGGAAGCAGTTTTCGTCCTGCGCCACACAGATATCCGCCACCACCGGGCCGTCATGGCGCAGCATCTCGTCAATCACGCCATCCAGCTCGCCCACGCAGGTGGCGCGCAGCCCCTTGCCGTGAAACGCTTCTGCCAGACGGATGAAGTCGGGCAGCGCCTCGCTGTAGGATTGCGAATAGCGCGAGCCATGCAGCAATTCCTGCCACTGGCGCACCATGCCCATATAGCGGTTATTCAGGATGAACAGCTTCACCGGCAGGCGATACTGCGCCATGGTGCCGAGCTCCTGGATATTCATGAGCGTCGAGGCTTCACCGGCAATATCAATCACCAGCGCATCGGGATGCGCTACCTGCGCGCCCACAGCGGCAGGCAGGCCATAACCCATCGTGCCAAGGCCACCAGAAGTCAGCCAGCGATTGGGCTTGTCGAACTGGAAATGCTGCGCCGCCCACATCTGATGCTGGCCGACTTCCGTGCTCACGAATGTATCGCGCCCCAGAGCCTGCGTGGCTTCATAAAGACGACGAATGGCGTATTGCGGGCGGATAATGGCGCTCGGGGCCTGATCCTGAACGAAACCGAAGGAGTCCAGCGCGCGCCAGCCCTCGATCTGCGCCCACCAGGGGCTCAGATCCTGCCCTTCGCCATCCCAGGCCGCCAGCAGCGCCTCGATGGTGCGTCCGACATCGCCAACCAGCGGCACGTCCACGCGAATGATCTTGTTGATCTGCGAGGGGTCGATATCGGCATGGACCTTGAACGAATTGGGCGAGAACGCATCGACGCGCCCTGTCACACGGTCATCGAAGCGCGAGCCAAGCGCGATCAGCAGGTCGCAGCCATGTGTGGCCAGATTGGCCTCGTAGCTGCCGTGCATACCCAGCATGCCCAGAAACTGACGGTCGGTCGTCGGGAAGGCGCCAAGCCCCATCAATGTGGACGTGACCGGGAAATTGGTGCGACGCGCCAGCTCGCGCAGACCTTCCGACGCCTTGGGGCCCGCATTGATCACACCGCCACCCGTATAAAGAAGCGGACGCTTGGCGCGCTTCATGGCAGCGATGGTCTGGCGGATTGCCTCGCCGTCAGCATCGAGATTCGGACGATAGGGGCGATGCAGACGGCCCTCGCCCGGGGCCGGAAGAGGCGCACTGCCGACCGTGATATCCTTGGGCAGGTCAATCAGCACAGGGCCGGGGCGGCCACCAGCTGCCACCTCGAACGCCTCACGCACGATCGGCGCCAGGTCCTGACCACGACGCACCAGATAATTGTGTTTGGTGGCCGGACGCGTGATGCCGGTCGTATCGGCCTCCTGAAACGCGTCATTGCCGATCAGTGCTGTAGGCACCTGGCCGCACAGGCAGATCAGCGGGATGGAATCCATCAGCGCATCGACCAGACCGGTCACGGCATTGGTGGCGCCGGGGCCGCTGGTGACCAGCACAACGCCGACCTTGCCGGTCGAGCGCGCATAAGCTTCAGCCGCATGAACGGCGGCCTGCTCATGGCGCACCAGAACGTGACGGATATAGTTCTGCTTGAACAGTGCATCATAGATGGGCAGCACCGCGCCGCCGGGATAGCCGAAAATGACCTCGACGCCCTGCTCCACAAGCACGCGCAGGAGCACCTCGGCACCATTGAGCGGCGCTGTCGAAGTTTTTCCGGTCTGCTGTGTTGACGCGTTCATGTGAGCGCACCCCTTTCATTGAGCGGGCGGGTTTATGACGGGATTGAGGATTCGTCAATGGTCGATTGTATGAAAGTTGCTATTTTTTCGAGTTCTCTTTCCGAAAATTGCGTACTCTCGTCATATCTTTGCAAGGAAATCATGCAATCCTGCTCTGCGCCCAGCGCATGGTGATTGAACCACGTGGCCTGACGTCGCGTGTACTGCCCCGTGGCGATCACTGCACGGGATATCGCTTCCTCCAGCCCAAGGGTTCCGGCAAGAACGGCGCTCAGCTCCGGCACACCATGCGCCCGCATGGCGGGCAAAGCGGGCGAAAGCCCCCGTGCCACAAGGCGTTGCACTTCCTCCATCGCCCCCCGTTCCATCATGCGTGAGAACCGTTCCGCAATCGCCGCACGCAGCGCCTTACGGGGTGGGTGAAGCCTTACGGAGACAAAGCGAAACGGGGCGGGCGGCAGGCCGGGCTGGTTGCGCCAGTACGAAAGCCCATGCCCTGTGCCACGCAACACCTCGAGCGCACGGGCCACACGCTGCCCATCGCCTGGCCTCAGCGTCTGGGCTGTATCAGGATCATCCTGCATCAGCAGGGCATGAGCGGCCTCGCTCCCCTCATCCTCCACAAGATTGCGCGCCCAGTTGCGCGCCGCATCGCCGGGTTCGGGCACCTCGACCAGACCATCAAGCAAGGCCCGCAGATACATGCCTGTGCCGCCACACAGGATTGGCAGCCGGTCCTGCGCCCTGGCCGCCTGCATTTCCGCTAGGGCGGCCTCGCGCCACCACGCCACACTGCCCGGCCGCGCTGCATCCAGTACGCCGTAAAGACGATGCGGCGCACGCGCTTCATCCTGCGCATCGGGGCGGGCGGTCAGCACATGCAGATCCTCATAGACCTGCATGGAATCGGCATTGATGACGGTGCCTCCAAAGCGCTCCGCCAGCCCGAGCGCCAGCGCCGACTTGCCGGAACAGGTCGGTCCCGCCACAATAAGGGCCACCGGGGCCAGGGCAATCGACGCGTCAGCCATTCTGTCTTGCTGTCCCAAGCGTTTCTACCAGATGGGCCAAGATGACCTTACCTTACGTTCTCGTTCTCGTTGCCGACCCTGCACAGGGCACCCTGTCCAAAGATGCCATCGACATTGCGCGGAACATGGTCAAGGGCAAGAACCCCATCGTGCTTTCGCCGGGCGAAGCCGTCGAAATCCCCTGCCCTACCCCGGCACCGGGCGCACCAACCATCGCGACCATCCGCGCAACACTGGCCCGTCATAAGGTGGATGCCCTGCTGGTCAAGACACGCGGCCGCCGCAAGGCTGTGCTCGTGGCTGATATGGACAGCACCATTCTGAACGGTGAAACCCTCGATGAGGTCGCGGCCCTGCTTGGCGTGGGTGACGCTGTCGCCCAGCTCACCCTCGACACCATGAACGGCAAACTGGATTTCGAGGAGTCCCTGCGGACACGTGTCGCGCTCCTGGAAGGCAAATCCGCCTCCTGCCTCGAAGAGGTCTGGCAAAATTCAAGGCTCAATACGGGTGCCCGTACGCTTGTGCAGACCATGCACGCCCATAACGCCCGCACAGCGCTCGTCTCGGGTGGCTTCACCTATTTCACCAGCCGCGTGGCAGAGGCCTGTGGCTTTGACGAGCATTACGGTAATGAATTCGACATCGTGGATGGCGTGTTTACAGGCAAGCTCGCTGCCCCCGTGCTGGGGCCGAACAGCAAGGAAGAGCATCTGGCCCGCCTCCTCGAAGAGCGCGGCGTGAAGGCTTCGGCAGCCCTGACGACAGGAGATGGCACCAACGACCTGCCCATGCTCGCCGTCGCTGGTCTGGGCATCGCCTATAAGGGCAAGCCAAAAGTACGCCAGATGATCGAAATGCAGGTCAATCACTCAACCTTGCGTGCCCATCTGTTCGCTCAGGGTTATCCCGCGAGTGTTTTCGTGGAGTAAGGGTTCGTGGGGCGCTGCCCCATCCCCCGGAAAGGGGCTCGCCCTTTTCATCCCCTTCTGCCTATGGGGTGAAGATGGCTTCGATGCTCAGATCGAAGATTTTCGCGATGGCGAACGCCAGAGGCAGGCTCGGGTCGTAACGCTCGTTCTCAATCGCATTGATGGTCTGCCGCGAGACGCCCAGCGCCTCGGCCAGCGCATTCTGGCTAAGGCCCTGAGCCAGACGCAGATCGCGCATGCTGTTTTTCACCGGTATCTCCGGCACGTAACGACCATGCCTGCTAGCCACAGAAGCGCCATAAGCGGCCAGATGGCGAAGGCGCGAATGTGGGGCGCGCCCGCATTCTCCGCAAACCCCCATCCTATGGTGATGAGGGCCGTGCCAAGAAAAGCCGTCGCTATGGCGTCGAACTGAACGCGACGCTGAAGTTCATCCATGCGCCGCAGTGCTCGCATGATAACCCATGCCACGGCCACGGCTCCAAGCATGGGCACCATGCTCAAAGCGAAAAGAAGCGTCCCTGTGGGGCTAAGCAGATGTTCCAGCGCACCTGCCGTGAGGAGCAGGAAGAGATACAGCAACAATGCCGCGCCGAGCTCGATCCCGTACTGTTTGGGCCTGAACATGCGTTCCTCCATGTAAAGCACACTTTCCATATCCCTTGTTTCGGGATGGAAAGCAAGCTTTACATCGCGACAGTCGATTGCGGCGCGCACCGGGTGAAGACCTAATTGAAGCGTAGAAGGAACGACTCGTCTGCCCTTGATCTTGGTGACCGTAGAAATACGGCGATGAAACCGAAGCAATTACTCGTGAAGAGAATTGCTTGCGTCCGCTGTTTCTTGCTTTCGCGATTACCTAGATACATAGTTTCAATAATATGAGATAAAATGTTGATATACTTGTGACTTATTTTTTTGCATTTTATCTTAAACCCCGACATATCTCCACAATGAACCAAAATAAGATACCTCTTATTTCGAGAATCCTCCTGATTATTTCAGGACTTTCTCTTGCAACAACAGCGATCGCCCATGCGATCACACTCTATCTCGGCCCGCCCGCCTATGGATTCATCGGTGCTGGCCCAGATATGGCGCGTAAGGCATCGCAAGGCGATTGGCACCCGGCAGCAATCCTCGGTACGATCGGTTTCGTTCTGCTTATTGGTGCTTATTCCGCGTTCGCAGGAGCACGCCGGCTTTGGCGACCGCCTTTGCCAGCACTACGCTTTGCCCTCTTCACGGTCACGGCGCTGCTTTTGGGTCGCGGTGCCATCGGCGTTTTTCTGCTGGCCTTGCTGTGGCTCAATGGCGTCCAGATGAAAACTCTCTATATCGCCGGGCTGGGCGGAAGCCTTGCCTTCTGGATAGGGAGTTCCATCCTGTGCCTTCTGGTTGGATCAATACAGCTGGCCGCAACGTCGCTCTCACGCGACCTCTACTGAGCGCAGTACCGTATTGCAGTAGGGGTTTTCAGAGCGCAACGCCCCCTCGACAGGTTCAGGGCAGAGCCCTGAACCCTGTGCCTCACTGACAATCGGATGAAATCGCATCGCCTTGCAGGCTGCGATCAGCAAAAGCCTGTGCTTCACTCTCGGCCGCGTTCAGGAGCGGTGAGTGTTCCACACGATAGTGGTGCACGCTTACAACCGTTCCGGCAGAGCATAGCGCCTGCTTCAGCTTCTCCTGCTGGGCGGGGGGCACCTGCGTGTCACTGGTGGCAATCCCCAGCATGACGGGTGAAGACAGCTTGAGCGAAGGATAACGCGCCCATTGCAGTGCCGGAGCCAGCGCGTTTTCTGCATCTGGCTGGAAAGTGTTGTCAGGCGTCAGGCCCGCATGTTCGACAGCCCCGAAGAAATCGCCACGGCAGAGTTCGCTGGCCTTGCGATACAGCGGCAGGGCACGGGGCTTGAAGACGCTGGATGGGTCGAAAGAGGGATCGGCCGCCCCAAGCGAGGCACCAAGCAGCAAGCCATAAACCACGCCGGGGGCAAAGCGACGGGCCCCGTGAGCCTGGGTCAGGATATGGCCTGAATCACCATCGAAATACGGTGCGCCAAGCGCGATCGTACCCTTGATCTGCAGGCTGGGTGCATAGGATTTTGCGAGCGCCGAGGCTGCAAGCACAGCCTGCGCCCCCTGATCATGCCCCAGCAAGACGACATGGCCGCTCAGCGCAGAGAAGCGGCGACGGGCTGCACGAACCGAGTCCAGCACAGCCATGCCTTCTGATTTGGCATTCAGGTAGAGCGCTGCCCCCGGTTCGCCCAGCCCCGGATAATCGGTGGCGACAACGGCATAGCCCCGGCGCAGCCAGCTTCCGTAAAAGCTGGCCTGCGGGCCGCCAATCCCCATGATGGAAGGCGCACAGGTAAGGCCGATTCCGCTTGTGCCGTGAGCCCAGGCTACGACAGGCCAGCCACCTGCGGGCGGTGTGCCGCGCGGGACCATGACCTCAGCCGAAACCGCTACCAGGTGCGTCGGATTATGCGCATCGGTGCTGCGATAGGCCATACGATAAGCCGTGCCGGGAATAGGCGCATTTTTCTGTTCGAGCTTGATGGCCTGCCCGGCAGCGACGGGGGCATAGCGCGATTCGGCATCCTCATCGGCATCCATCGCGCAGGCGGTCAGGGTTAGGGCGGAAACAGCCATCATGGCAAGGACAGAACGCATCAGACCTCTTCGATCTAGGGGTAACGAGGGATGGAAAGTCTCAGGAGTGTCGCGCGGGGGCAAGCCCCGACAGCCCAGCAAGCCAAAAACACCCCGCATGCGATGGGGACCATTCGGGGCCGGATCAGGGAACCGCATACGGCAAACGCAACGCTTACAGGCTGGTTCGGCCCCCTTGAACGTTCCCATGATGGGAAATCAGGGCGACTTCATGGTCGCTGCTGCTGGTTCGACGTAACCAGAGGCAGACAATGCCCGATGGGCGGATGGACATTTGACAGGCCCGACCCAGGCGCGGTCCGGCAGCAGGTGTTTTTAAAGTGAGCCGCCAAGCTGATCCGAGCCCACGTCGCTTTCTAACCATTGAGGCGCAGTGTCATCCCGCAGACCGCTGAGACGGGCGAAGCTGCAGCAGGCCCATCTATCGGAGCGGCAGAGGGCACCTTCCCGCCGCAATGCCCCCGTCACATCTCCGGCTACCACTCACCGGAACGTGACCCTGATCATCAGAAAATGGAATTATTTTTCTTTTATGATGTCAAAAAGAGAATATTAATTTCCATACAGGTCAGGAGAGCGGCCTCACGCGGGAGTTGAAATTCGCGTGGCGGGGCCGATGCTATAAGGCGGATGAGGGGTGCGGGTCCATCAGGGGCGCGTCACAAGGCCGCAAGGAAGAGGAAGACGTTCATGAGCAGTCTGATTCAGCATTATATCAACGGGTCCCGTACCGAGGGTCACGGCGCCCAGCGCGGAGAGGTTTTTAACCCTGCCACAGGCAAGGTGACGGCGCAGCTCGCTCTGGGTGACACGCGCGACGTCGATGATGCCGTTGCTGCCGCCAAAGCCGCCTTTCCCGCATGGTCACAAACCACCCCTCTGGCCCGTGCCCGTGTGCTGTTCCGCTTTCGTGATCTGATCGAGAAGCACGCCCGCGATCTGGCAGCGGTCATCACCTCGGAACATGGCAAGGTCCTGTCGGACGCGCTGGGCGAAGTGACGCGCGGCATGGAAGTGGTGGAATTTGCCACCGGCGCCCCTGAACTGCTCAAGGGTGAATTTACCGAACAGGTGGGACGCGGCATCGATGCCTGGTCGATGCGCCAGCCACTCGGGGTCGTGGCAGGAATCACGCCCTTCAACTTTCCGGTCATGGTGCCGCTCTGGATGGCACCGATGGCGCTCGCCTGCGGTAACTGCTTCATTCTCAAACCTTCCGAGCGCGACCCTTCCGCGTCGCTCGTTCTGGCCGATCTGCTGAAAGAGGCCGGTCTGCCTGATGGCGTGTTCCAGGTGGTGCATGGTGACAAGACCGTCGTGGATGCCCTGCTCAAGCACCCGGACGTGCAGGCGATCAGCTTTGTGGGCTCCACCCCCATCGCCCGCTACATCCACGAGACCGGCGTAGCCCACGGCAAGCGCGTTCAGGCTCTGGGCGGTGCCAAGAACCATGCCGTCATCATGCCCGATTGCGACCTCGACAAGACCGTCGATGCCCTGATGGGCGCGGCCTATGGTTCGGCAGGTGAACGCTGCATGGCCATTTCCGTGGCCGTGGCTGTTGGCCCTGTGGCCGATGCGCTAGTCGACAAGCTGATCCCCAAGGTCAAGGCGCTGAAAATTGGCAATGGCACGGATGACGCGACCGAAATGGGCCCGCTGGTCACCAGAGTCCATCGCGACAAGGTGGCTTCCTACGTCACGCTCGGAGCCGAGGAAGGTGCCAGTCTGCTGGTCGATGGCCGCGATTTCAAATCGACGCAGAACCCGGATGGCTTCTTCCTTGGCGGGTCGCTGTTCGATCATGTGACACCGGAGATGCGCCTCTATCGCGAGGAGATCTTTGGCCCCGTTCTGGCCGTCGTGCGCGTGCCCGATTTCGAGACCGCCCTGAAGCTGGTCAACGATCATGAATTCGGCAATGGCACCGCCATCTTCACCCGTGATGGCGATAGCGCCCGTGCCTTCACCCATCGCGTGCAGGCTGGCATGGTCGGCGTGAACGTACCCATCCCGGTACCCATGGCGTTCCATTCCTTCGGCGGCTGGAAGGCTTCGCTGTTTGGCGATCACCACATGCATGGCGCCGAGGGTGTGCGCTTCTTCACCAAGTACAAGGCTGTCACCTCGCGCTGGCCGACAGGCATCCGTCAGGGTGCGGATTTCGTCATGCCCACGCTTGGCTGAGCCGAACGCCTGAAAACAGCCTGAGGCAGCAAACCCTCAGGCCCTAAAACAGCCGCAAACGGGCGCGAGGGTGCACACCCCCGCGCCCGTTTTGCGTTCCGGCGCTTTGCGCGAGCCGGAACTCGGGCTATGTCCCATGACAAGAACTGGAACACGCGCCAAACCGGAGGAATTCCCATGAGCGACACCATGCCAGACCGTCTGAGCGCCACACCGGGCAGCCCGTTCTATGACGAGGCCCTGCTCGAAAAGGGCATCGGCATCCGCTTCAATGGCGAAGAACGTACCAATGTGCAGGAATACTGCATCAGCGAGGGCTGGGTGCGTCTGGCTGTCGGCAAGACGCTCGACCGCAAGGGCAACCCGATGACCATCAAGGTTTCCGGCACGGTGGAAGCCTGGATCAAGGGCCCCGAAGCCGAGGAAGCTGGCAAGGAGTAAACCCATGACGCCCACACGGATCATTATCGATACCGACCCCGGACAGGACGATGCCGTTGCCATACTTCTGGCGCTGGCCTCGCCCGAGGACATTACGGTCGAGGCGATCCTGACGGTGGGCGGCAATAGCGGCATTGCCAACACCACACGCAATGCCGCTGCCATTCTCGAACTCGCCGGCCGCACTGATATTCCGCTGCATAGCGGATGCGACCTGCCCATGAAGCGCCCTCCCGTCCGGGCCGATCATGTGCATGGCGAGAGCGGGCTGGATGGCGCAGACCTGCCTGTACCGACAAAACAGGCTGACTCACCCCATGCGGTGGATTTCCTGATCGAAACGCTGCGTCGCGAGCCGGAAGGCAGCCTGACCATCGTAACACTGGGCCCGATGACCAATCTGGCGACAGCGTTGCAGAAGGCTCCCGATATCACACCGCGTATCAACCGCGTTGTGTCCATGCTGGGCGCCTGTTTTGAAGGGGGGAACATCACCCCCAATGCCGAATTCAATGCCTATGTCGACCCGGAAGCCGCAGCCATTGTTCTGGGCTCTGGTGTGCCGGTGGTCATGCTCCCGCTCGATATTACCCATCAGGTGCTGACGACCCCTTCCCGACTTGGGCGCATCCGCGCCATCGGCAATGAGGCCGGGCGCTGTGTGGGCGGTATGCTCGGCTTTTCAGAGCGCTTCGATCTCGAAAAATATGGCTGGCCCGGCGCGCCGTTGCATGACCCCTGCACGATCATGTGGCTGCTGCGCCCCGATCTGTTTCAGGGCCGCCTCGTCAATGTCGAGGTCGAGATACAAAGTGCGCTCTCATCCGGTCAGACTGTTGTCGATTACTGGAGCGTGACGGGACGCCCCGCCAATGCGCTCTATATGCGCGATGTGGATTCAGACGGATTTTATCAGGTGCTGACGGAGCGCCTGTCGCGTCTGCCCTGAACAGACGACACCCCGACCATCAGAAAACCCCGGAGTGCAGGAGCGCTCCGGGGTTTTTCATGTGAACAACCGGACCGTCTAACGGCCCGTTATTGCGCTTTTCACCAGGCGAAACCGATTGTGCCCTGCGCGTTGCGGCGCTCGCCGTAATAGCAGAACTCCTGCCCGTAAGACGCATAGGCCAGACAGTTGGTCACGTAGTTCTTGTCGAACAGATTGCGTACGCTGGCACCGACTGTCCAACCCTTGAGCGATTTCGAGACGTTCGCCAGATCATAACGCAGCGAGGCATCGAACAGCGCATATTGCGGTACCTTCACGCTGCCATAGCTGGCTTCACCGCCATAGGCCGAGGCGGAATAGCGCATGCCTGCACCAAGACCGAGTGATTTGAAGCGGCCCTTGGGAATGGTGTAGAATCCAAACAGCGACGCATTGCCACGGCCAGACTGAATAAGCGGCTTGCCGGTGGAGTCATCATGTACGCGCTGCACGCTGACAGCGGCTTCGACCATCAGATTGTGCCAGTTGTCGATATGCGCTTCGAATTCGAAACCGTCTGAATGTACCAGCCCCTGCTGGGTGTTGTAGATCGTATTCGGAATAGAAACCAGCACATTGGTCTGCTCGATATGGAAGCCTGCGGCCGTCAGCAGGATGGGCGTGCCCGGCAGCTGATATTTCAGACCGCCCTCTAGCTGTTTGCCGATGGATGGATTGGCCTGATGCGTCGCGCCACTGCTTTCCAGCACCACGCCAGTCTGGGGCTGGAACGAGGTAGCGTAGCTGATATAGGGCGCAAGGCCGAACTTGAAGTGATAAAGGCCGCCTGCACGCCACGTAATCTGGCTTGGGCTCTGCTTTGAATTCGACGCCGAGTAATACTCGATCTGGCGCGAGCGGAACCAGTCATTGCGAATGCTGCCCGTCAGCACCAGACCGCCCCAGTGAATCTCATCCTGCCCGTAAACGCCGATCTGATGCGAATTCACCTTGTAGCGCGCATAGGTTTCGAGCGGATCGATGCCCATATCATAATTCGGGGCGAAGACATTCAGATCCGGGGCCGCACTCTGCCCGGCCGTTTCATTGGCCCATTGCTGCTGATAGTCGAAACCCGCCATGATCATATGCGTGAACGGCCCCGTGCGCAGCTTGCCATGCACATTGCTGTCAAATGCCAGATTACGCGTATGCTCGGTGGTGCCAAACCCATAGCGCGGCAGCATGCTGTCGCTGTCCCAGTATCCCGCATTATAGACGCTGCGATATTGCGTCTTGATGTCGTCATAGCGGCCGCGTGTCGAGAAATTCCAGTCGCTGTCAAACCGGTGATTATAGATATAGGTGATGCCGCCATGCTTGCGATTGAATTTCTCGAAGCGTGCATCGCCATCGTAGAAATTGCGGGGCAGATAGCCGCCAAAAGGCGCAGGCTTGAGCGAGCCTTGCAGCGGTACACCGCCATAGGTGCCGGCCTCGGGATCGTACTGGTAATTGCCAAGCAGGGTAAAGGTATCCGGCCCGTTACCGCCGAAGGTGACCGAAGGGCTGATTGAGAAGCGGCGACTGCCGGTGCGTGACAGCTGGGTGTGCTGACCATTGACCGTGCCGTACAGGCGATAGCGGATGGACCCATCCTTGGTAGCAAAGCCACCCATATCGGCGTCGACACGATACAGATCGAACATGCCGCCCGTGGCGTTGACCGAACCGTAAGAGGCGCGATCGGTCGGCAGCTTGCTGGACAGGGCGACGAGACCACCGGGGCTGGACTGGCCGTAAAGCGCCGAAGCCGGGCCTTTCAGGATCTCCAGGCGCTCAAGACGCGACGTATCGATCTGCGCAATTGCATAGCCGGTCGGGCTGTCCTGCAAACGCAGCCCGTCGAGAAACTCGGGAATGGTGAACCCACGCAGCTGGAACAGGTCATAACGCGTACCAACCCCACCACGCAGATCAGGCGTGATGCCTGCCGCATAGCGTACGGCTTGGTTAAGCGTCAGTACGCCACGAATGTCCATTTCATTGCGGGTGACCACCGTTACGGATTGCGCCGTCTCGATGAGCGGTGTGCTCGATTTGGTCGCTGATGAGGCGATGGTTGCGCCTTTCTGACCACGCACCACAAGCTCCTCAGCCTTTGGATGAGAAGCAGCCAGGGCCGCATGGGCAGACGACGTAGCGTGAGAGCCCGTCGGGCCCGAAACTGCCGCGTTCTGAACTGCCCCAGACGAGGCACTGCGCGTCCTGACCGTTCCAGTCTCGCTTTTGCTGGGGGATTGCTGTGTCTGCGCATGGGCGCTGCCAGTCATCAGCGCCATGAGGGAAACACACATTGCCAGACCCGAGCGGGTAAATTCAGCGCGCATAAAATGTCCTGCCGTGAGAAAACGGCAGAGAGATAGCGATATTGCGAGTCATTCGCAAAGAAAGTTTGAGGAAAGTTAATTTTCCCTACCCACTATGTGGCTTAAATATCACCCTTGCGTGATCGAGCACATGTCTGCCGGTGAGGCCCTAACCAACTTGCAGGATGTCTTTCACCTTGCCAGCCAGGACTTCGCCAAGCGTGCGGTTATTGTCAGGCGTAAAGTGAACGCCATCGCTGCCATCGGTGGTGATATACTGGGCCGCGTCGAGGAACGCGGCGCCCCTTGCCCCCGCAAGCGCTCCATACTGGGTGGCAAGGGCCGCTATCTTCGGCACAGCCCCGTCGAACTGCGCCCTGAGCCAGGGGCCGGGTATGTCACCCGGCAAGGGCGGTGCGACAACAAGCAGTGCGGGCGCCTTGTAGCCGGTGCCGACACCACCCGTGCTGGCAGCCACCTGTCCGACCAGCCTGGCCATACCCTACGCGATGTCATGGGCGGTTCGCCTGTAGGCATTCTTGGCGTCGTTCGTACCAAGCATGATGATGACAAGATCGAGCGGCATATGACTGGCCAACGCCGCAGGCAGATAGGCTGATCCGTCCAGACGCGGATCGTTGGCGTCGAGTGCCGTCGTGGTTCGGGCGCTCAGCCCCTCCTCGATCACATGAAATCCGTCGCCAAGAGCCTTCGCCATGACACCGGTCCAGCGCTCATCACGCTCGTATCGCGTGGTGGGCGTTCCCTCCGGCACCGGCTTCCAGCCCCAGGTCAGTGAATCGCCAAAGCAGAGTATATGTCTGGTGGTCATGCCATGCCTCCAAGCCATTTGTTCAGGCATCTCTCACCATGCGCGTCGTTCGGATGTTTTGCAAAACTCCGGGCCCGACCCAGACCGGAAGCGTGATTCAGGCGCAAAAGCCACACCCGCTTTTTAATGTCGTTTCGCTAATACTTTGACAAGAAACACACAGCGAGAATGGTTACTTTCAGCAAGTGTTCCTGTGCAACTCAGACCTCACGCCGACTTTCCCAGGCCACCACACGGAGATTGCATGGGTCAACTCCGGCGCCATACGACAACCGGCTATACGAAAACCTTGCTGAAATCTGGTTGAAACCACACCACGCACTAAACCACAGCTGCAAGACCACTATCCGCAACAAATCATGTTGCCTCCTTGATACAATTAGTAAACCGAAATAAACTTGCGGCAGAATGAAATACCCCATGAGGGTCTTTTTATAGGGATGGGTTATGGACCTGATTCGCAACCTTACACGTCGCTTTCTAAAGACTATTTCTGCAGGCGCCCTGATTACAGGTGTGACAACTATCCTCCCTGGATCGGCCCTTGCCGACATTCCGCTGTTCAAGACCACGTCCAACCCCTGGCTGCAGGGGGTCAATCTGTCCGGCCTGATCGAAGGCGGCATCATGGCCAATCCGGCCCGGCCTGATAACGGTATCAATTTCGGCAATTTTCTCGGCGACCATGCGAATCAGGCTCAGTTGAACCAGATCAGCCTTACGCTCTCAAAAGCCATTGATCCGGCCAAATCCGAATACCAGATCGGCTTCATGCTCGAAGCGCTCTATGGCTCGGACGCACGCTACTATCACCTGCTCGGCCTGTCGAACAAAATGACAAGCGACCGCTACCAGCTCCTTCCGGCGCAGGCCCATGTGGATGTGCACGCCCCGATCTTCTCGAAGGGTGGCATCGACATGCAGGCCGGCATCCTGCCAGCCCCCATGGGCGTCGAAGTGCTGGATCCGACACTGCGTCCTTTTTATTCTCTGGCCTATACGTCTCAGTATTCCGTACCCTTCGAGCATCTCGGCGCCATGTTCCACTGGCATGTCACCCCGATGCTTGATTTCAATTTCGGCGTCGACACAGGGAATCAGACGACGTGGGGCCGCAACGACAACAACAATGCAGCGGCCGGCTATTTCGGGTTCAATCTTATTGGCCTGGCTCATGGAAAACTGAACATCAACGAACTGTCGCGTGTCGGCCCGGAAAATGCCGTTGCGGCGCTTGGCCCCCGTGCCAACACAGCGCAGCGCTGGTGGAATGACATTGCCGCATTCTACACGGTCAATGACAAGCTCAGCCTCACGGGAGAGTTCAATTTCCTGCACGATGACGGTCTGCGCGCCGAAACCTGGAGCGTCGTCACCTTCGCTGCCTACAAGATAACACCGAGCCTGACCTTCAACTACCGCGGTGAACTCTATCGCGATAACAGCGGTATGTTCGTCGTCAACTTCCTGAACAATCAGGCCTATATGAACGCCTTTCTGGGCGGCTACGCGCCAGTCGAGACGGCCCCCGCCACCACTTATGGTGCCCTGACACTCGGCGTCACCTACCGTCCTGACCTTGGGCACGGCATTCGCGTTTTTGCCCTGCGCCCCGAGATTCGCTTTGATCGCTCGCTCAACGGCACGTCTCCATTCAACGATGGTCGCAATACCGGCATGTTCACCTTTGGTGGCGATGCGATGATCGGTTTCTGATAACGCTTGACGAAACGTATAAAAAGAAAGGGGCGTCCGGCATGGCCGGACGCCCCTTTCTCATGCTTGGTCAAAGCACCGGATCAAAGCGCTTCGAGCAGGTAATCCACATCCCGTGCTTCAGTCGCCCAGCAGGTCACGAGACGTATCAGTACCCCGTCGATGCCCGGCGGCGTTGTCCAGCGATAGAACCCAAAGCCTTGAGCCTCCAGCGCGACCACGCTGCGTTCGGGCAGCACGACAAACACCTCGTTGCTCTGCACCTCGAAAGGCAGGGACGCCGCAGGATGGCGGCGCAGCCCATGAGCGAGGCGCTGAGCCATGGTGTTGGCATGCAGGGCGTGGCGCAGCCAAAGGTCATTTTCCACCAATGCCGCAAGCTGTGCGCTCAGGTAGCGCTGCTTCGACCAGAGATGCCCGCCACGTTTGATACGCCGGGCAAAATTTCTCGCCAGCTCTTCCTTGAAGATCAGCACAGCCTCTGACGCCATGCCGCCATTCTTTGTGCCGCCGAAGCTCACCATGTCGAACCCGGCCTTCCAGGTCATATCGGCAGGTGTGCAATTGAGTGCGGCAATGGCATTGCCCAGACGGGCGCCGTCCAGATGCGTGGCAAGATCGGACTCTCTGGCGCGTGACGTCAGGGCTGCAAGGTGATCGAGAGAATAGACCGTGCCCCATTCCGTGCTCTGTGTCAGCGAAAGCGTCTGGATCGGGCTTGTATGGACCCCGCCCCCAACATTGGTCACCAGGGCCCGGTCGAGGGCGGCAGAATCCATGCGCCCGTCAGGCGAAGGCAGGGGCATCAGCCTTGCCCCATGCATGAAGAACTCTGGCGCCCCGCCCTCATCATTGGCAATATGGGCGCTCTGGTCGCAGATCACGGCACCAAAAGGCGCGGTGGACGCGGACAGCGCAAGGCTGTTGGCGGCCGTACCCGTGGCCACGGGAAAGACCCAGACCGGATGATCGAAAGCCTCGCGCATGAGCGCCGTCAGTCTTTCAGTCTCGGAATCCTCTCCATAAGACGGCGCTGCCCCCTCATTGACGCGTATGAGAGCATTCATCACCTCGGGGCAGACTGGCGCGATGTTGTCACTTGCGAAGTTCTTGCGTATTGCCTCGGTCACGTCCGTTCCTCACTCGTCTCTGAGGCCATCATCCGGGTGCTGCCCGTGTCGATCGCCCTGCTACAGGAATTGCAGCCATGAAACACGATCCGGCGCTTTCAGAAAAGCTCATCGACGGCAAGGCCATCGCACGTCGCCTGACGGATCGCGTCAAGGCCGAGGCCGAAACCCTGCGCGAGCGCACCGGCAAGATTCCGGGTCTGGCTGTCGTGCTGGTCGGCGATGACCCTGCAAGTGAGGTCTATGTCCGCAACAAGGCCATCCAGACCCATCGTGCCGGTATGCGCTCATTCATGCACATGCTGCCCGAGACGACGTCGCAGGATGAGTTGCTGGAACTGATTGCCCGCCTCAACGCCGATCCCCAGATCCACGGTATCCTGGTCCAGCTTCCCCTGCCGAAGCAGATCGACCCGATTCTGGTGACCAATGCCATTGCCCCCCACAAGGATGTGGATGGTCTGGGCGAGGTCAATGCCGGCAGATTGAGCCTGGGCATCGACGGGCTGGTGCCCTGCACGCCTCTGGGGTGTCTCATCCTGCTCAAGGAGACGCTGCCCGCGCTGCGCGGGCTTCATGCCGTCATCATCGGGGCGTCCAATCTGGTGGGTAAACCCATGGCGCAGCTGCTGCTCAAGGAAGGCTGCACGGTATCGGTCGGTCATATCGACACAAAGGATGCGAGGGCACTGGCCCGCGAGGGGGATATCCTTGTGGTCGCAACGGGCAAGAACGGGCTGGTGCGTGGCGACTGGATCAAGCCGGGCGCGACAGTCATCGACGTTGGCATCACACGCATCGCTCTGCCGGACGGCAAGACACGTCTGGTGGGTGATGTCGCCTTTGACGAGGCCGCCCCCATCGCTGGCCATATCACACCGGTGCCCGGTGGCGTTGGTCCCATGACCATTGCCTGCCTGCTGCACAACACCCTGCAGGCAGCACGCCAGATTCTGGAAAATGGACAGGACGGCACGGGTCGGAGCGAACAGACCCCATGAGCCGTATCGCCATCGAGCTGATCCCGCGCGACACGCAAAGCCTGATTGAGGATCTGGCCACGGTAAGGCAGATCGCGCCGGACGTATCGACCATCAACCTGCCTGACCTTCTGCGCCTGCCCCTGCGCTCATGGGAAGGGGCAGCGCTGGCGCAGGGTCAGGGCTATGCAGCCATCCCGCACATCCGCGCCATCGATATCGACCCCAATGCACCCCTGCCCTGTGCAGAGCAGGAAGGACTGCGCGAAATCCTCGTCATTGCGGGCGATCCGCCCCCGGATTCGACGCATCGGATCTGGCCTAACAGCAGCGCTGACATCATCGCACGATATCGGCGTGAGGCCCCTCACCTTACGGTCTATGCGGCCTTCGATCCGTATCGCCGCGCCCCCTGGCAGGAACTGGAGACGATCCAGCAGAAACGCGATGCCGGTGCTGCGGGGTTCTTCACCCAGCCCCTTTTTGACCGGAGGCTGTTCGATCTGTGTGCCTCGTGGCTGGAGAATGACCAGGTATTCTGGGGGCTCTCACCTGTGATTGGCCCCAAATCACGCGCCTATTGGGAGCGCGTTAATCATGTGGTCTTCCCTTCGGATTTTGAACCGAAGCTCGACGCCAATATTGCTTTCGCGCGGACAATACTTGAAGCGGTGCGTGCACGCGGCGAGAGCGCCTACCTCATGCCCTTGCGCGTGCCGCTGGCAGATTACCTTACTCCGCTGCGTGACCTTCTGACATCGTGACGGCGGCGCGCACCGGTTGATCCTGTCGCTGCGCGTCACGGCTTTGCTGCGTTTCGCGAATGACATCATGGATGAAAGCCAGTTTCTGCCTGATCGCCCCCGTCAGGACAAACGGATAGAAGTCCTGAAGGCCCATTGAGCGATTGAGGCTGTTCACCGCCATACTAAGTGGCACCCACGCATTCATGATCTCATCGAAGCCCAAAGAACGGTAGGGATTGCCGCTGATTGCCGGGGTTGAGTATTGCGCTGCCTGAGGTGTCTGCGGGGCAATGGCAATGCCATAAAGCCATGCCGTTTCCAGCGTCGAGACAATGTGCAGATAATGCGCCCAGGTCTCGGCGAAATCCTCCCATGGGTGAGAGGCGGCATAGACGCTTACATGCGTCTCGCGCCAGTCTTCCGAAGGCGGCTTGTCGTAATGCGCCTTGAGGGCTTCCTGGTAATCCTGCCGGTCATCGCCGAATACGGCGCGGCAACGCTCCAGCCTCCCCCCATCGCGTATCAGAACGTTCCAGAAATAATGCCCGATTTCATGCCTGAAATGCCCGAGCAGAGTACGGTAGTATTCACCCATCTCCACGCGCATGCGCTCGCGCTGATCGTCATCAGCTTCTCGCACGGCTAGGGTGATCAACCCGTTATCATGACCCGTCATCACAGGAGCCGAACCATCGGGCGCATCATCCAGAAAATCGAAAGCCAGACCGTTCACAGGGTCCTGTTGCCGGTTAACCATTGGCAGGTCGAGCCGGATCAGCGCGTGAAAAAGGCGATGCTTGGCGACCTCGATCTTGCGCCAACGCTCCCAATTACGCGGGTCTGACAGATCAGGAATCATACGATTGAACTGGCAGGCGTAGCAATACGGGCCGTCGGCCGCTTCCTGCGGGCCGAGCAGCCAGTTGCAGGCGTCGTACTGATGGTTGGCGCAATAGACATGCACCTGATCCTCCAGACCTGGCTCCATCGGATACCATTTTCCGGGCGCCTCGGCGGGATTGACCGCTGTCAGATCGGCCAGCTTGTGCAGATACCCCACTTCGTGATGGCATGACTCGCATCTCGTATTTTCAAAAAAGAGCGGCTGAGCGCAGCATTCGCACGAAAAAAGCTTCACGATCTGATCATCCCGATGAGGTTATGACCCGGAACTGCGCGTGACGGCTTTGGTTCCCGCCTCTCCCGTCATTGGGCTACGCCCGATGCAGAAAATGCGCCTGCATCATCACATCGAATTCCGCCTGACACTGATCCAGCAACCCTGAGATCGGTGCGGCGGCATCAGGCGTATCCGAAGCGGCCAGCGGGATATGGTTCTGCGCTGCGATCAGACCCGATGTGGTGTCGAACCCCACCCAGCCATGCTCCGGCACCAGAATTTCGGCCCAGGCATGCAGGTCACAGGTCAGGCGGTCCGGATCAGCCTGAAGGGCAGAGGGCTCGATAAGATAGCCCGAGACGAAACGTGCTGCGTAGCCCATATGACGGGCCAGGGCGATCAGCAGCCACGCGCTGTCACGGCATGACCCAGCCTCGCGTTTCAGAGTTTCCTGAGGCGTCCAGACACCCGGTTCCATGCGACGCATGTAGTGCAGCCTGGTCGCGATGCGACGCGCCAGCCTGGACAGGCGTTCGAGAGGGCTCCCGATCGGCGATGCGTCTTCGGCAGACAGAAACGGGACCAGCACCGAATCCTCCGTCACGGGGCGGCGATAGGCCTGATCGAGCGCCGTTTCGCCGTCAGACGATCTCACGCCCATGTCCAGCGGATCATAGGGGGCGAGATCGACAATCATGCTCACATCAACCACGAATTGCGACATGCGATCGGAGAAACGCACCTCGGAGACCATGTTGCCATGTCTGTCGTGATGCCAGACCAGTCCGGCATGATCCGGTCCTATGGAAAGCGCATAGGTCATGATCGCATTGCGCGTGCGCGATGGCGGCCGCAAACGGATTGTCTGCGGGCCAAGCGACACCATCCGGTCGTAACGATAGGACGTGCGATGATTGAGCAGCACTGGCCGGCTCATCCCGCGCGCCCCGCTGGGCCTGGTTTCATGACACTCCCTTGCCTGCGCCTTCCCTGCATGTCTCCTGCCTGCCCCGATGAGGCGCTTCAGGGACCATCGTGCCCCCTCCATGAGGCCTGCCCCCCTGCCGCCCGCTGCCGGTTCAGGCAGCGCCTTGCAACCATTGGGCCGATATTCTGTTTGACAGCAATAAACCGGCGAACCCGCCCGGAACAGCCTTTCTTTTAGCGCTTGGCAAGTCACGAATTTTGGTAGTTTAATAAACAACCGTAACGTTTCGGTTCAGGATACACCAGACCCTCCCCAACAAGAAGGTGAGAAAATATGGCGCTCGACGCCTCGCCCATCCATGAAGCCGGTATTTTTTCGACCTATGACACACCCGCCTTTTACTGCGAGCTGATGAACCGGGGCAGCGAACTGCCCGAAGCCCTGCAGAAGGTGCAGGAACGTCTGGCCCATCTCACCCTTACCGACCTGCGCGAGCGAACGACTGACGCAGAAAACCTGCTCTGGCGTCTGGGTATCACCTTTACGGTCTACACCGAACGTGAGGCCATCGATCGTATCCTGCCTTTCGACATGATCCCCCGCCTGCTCACGGCTGAGGAATGGGCATTTGTCGAGAAGGGCGTGCAGCAGCGCGTCAAGGCCATCAATCTCTTCCTGTGGGACATCTATCACGAGCGCCGTATTCTGGATGATGGCATCGTCCCTGCCGATCTCGTGCTCAAGAACGCCAATTACTGCGAGGCGATGATCGGGGTGGACGTGCCGGGCGGTGTGTATGTCCACATCAACGGCACTGACCTCATACGCGACCGCTCAGGGCGCTTCCTCGTGCTTGAAGACAATGCACGCACCCCTTCCGGGGTCTCCTACGTCATCGAAAACCGCCACATGATGCTGCGCCTGCTGCCTGATCTGGCCTCGGGCATCAAGCTCCGCTCTGTCGAGGATTATGGCGTCAGGCTGCATCGCGCCCTATGCGATGTAGCCCCCAAGGGCGTGACAGACCCGCAAGTGGTTCTGCTTTCGCCGGGCATGTATAATTCCGCCTATTTCGAGCACGTGTTTCTGGCCCGTGAGATGGGTGTGCCGCTCGTCGAGGGGCGCGACCTGGTAGTTGAAGATCATCATGTCTTCATGCGCACCGTTGCCGGATTGCGCCCTGTCCACTCGATCTACCGCCGTATCGACGACGCGTTCCTTGATCCACTGGCTTTCAATCCAAAGAGCCTGCTGGGTGTTCCGGGCCTCGTCGAGGCCTATTGTCGTGGCAACGTGACCCTCGCCAATGCGCTGGGCACCGGGGTGGCCGATGACAAGGCCATTTACGCCTATATGCCCCGCATCATTCGCTACTATCTCGACGAGGACCCTATCCTCGACAGTGTGGAGACCCACATTTGTGCTGAGCCCGAAGGCCTTGCCTACACGCTCGATAATCTCGCCAATCTCGTGGTGAAGCCTGTCGGCGATTCCGGAGGCTATGGTCTCATCATCGGACCCCATGCGACTGAAAGCGAGCTTGAGGCCTTTCGCGAGAAGCTGATTGAAAATCCGGCCAATTACATCAGCCAGCCCGTCATCGATCTTTCCGTCGTGCCGACGCTCTGCCCCGCCGGTGTGGAGGGGCGTCACGTCGATCTGCGTCCCTTCGCGGTGACAGGGCAATCCACCTGGGTTCTGCCTGGCGGACTGTCCCGCGTCGCGTTGCGAAAGGGGTCTCTGGTGGTGAATTCATCGCAGGGTGGTGGGTCGAAGGATACGTGGGTGATGTCAGCATGAGCCGCTTCAACCTCTATGTCGCAGGCATACAACCCGACCTGAACACCCTGCTCTCGCGCTATGCCGAGAACATGATGTGGCTGGCACGCTATATGGAGCGCATCGAAAACCTCGCCCGCGTGCTTGAGGTGACCGAAGCTTTCGTGCGTGGTGCCGACGGCCGCCCGGTATGGGAGTCAATCGTCCAGATCAACAGCGACGAAGAGCGGTTTCGCACCCTCTATCCTGCCGCGAGGGAGGAGGATTATCTGTGCTTTTACATCACGGATTGCTCCAACCCGAGTTCAATCCGGGCCATGGCCCACGCCGTGCGCGAAAACGCCCGCTCTGCACGCCCCCTTATCTCGACCGAGATGTGGATGCAGCTCAATGTGTTCACGCGCTGGATGCTGGACCTCACGCCCGGCGACATACGACGCACAGGGCTTTCGGCCCTGTGCAACCGCATCAAGCAGGAGTGCCAGTCTCATGCCGGTGTGACGGAAGGGACGCTCTATCGCGATCAGGCCTGGCTGTTCTATCTGCTGGGTCGGCATCTGGAGCGCAGTGACCAGATCACACGACTGATCGACACACGCTATCATACGCTCCTGCCCGATGCTGCCGAGGTGGGGTCGGAAATCGACATGACACAATGGGCGGCCGTGCTGCGCTCGGCTGCTGCCTATCATGCTTTTCGTCGTCTCAAACCGGTGACCACCACGCCTGCCAATGTGGTCGGTTTCCTGCTCAAGAATGAGGGGTTTCCGCGTTCTCTCGCACTTAACCTGCGTCACGCCGACTCTGTTCTGGGTGCCCTCGCCACACATTATAACCTGCGCAAGCAAAGCTCGGCGGTGCAGGAACGCCTTGGCGAGTTGCGGGCCATGCTGGATGACCAGACAGCCGAGGAAATCATCATTCGTGGACTGCATGAATGTATGCACTGGATTCAGGAACAGATCGAAACCTGCCAGAACGAACTGGCCGCCGCCTACTGGGCACCGCCCAAGGCGTTTGATGCCGGAGGCTTCAGCCAGTTTCAGGGTCAGGCGTAAAACCAACAAGGAGATCGTACCGGGCGGGCGTTAAGTCCCCCCGGTACGATATTTCGCAGTCTGCGCTGAATGACCCATAAAAAGACCCGCTGCATCACCGGGGATGCAGCGGGTCTTTTCAATTCAGTCTCGCGCTACCCTGCCTGCGACAGGGATGACGGGACTCAGGCCTCGGCTTCGTCTTCCTGCTCTTCCGGCGAGGTCATCATGGCCTCAGCCACCACGCCAGCCTGCTCGCGGATACGACGCTCGATATCGGCCGCCATCTCGGGGTGATCGCGCAGGAACTGCTTGGCATTCTCACGCCCCTGACCCACGCGGGTGCTGTCATACGAGAACCAGGCACCCGATTTCTCGACGATGTTGGCCTTGACGCCCAGGTCGATCAGTTCACCAACCTTGCTGATGCCCTCGCCGTACATGATGTCGAATTCGACCTGACGGAAAGGCGGGGCCATCTTGTTCTTGACCACCTTCACGCGTGTCTGGTTACCCACCACCTCGTCGCGGTCCTTGATCGAACCGATACGGCGGATATCCAGACGCACCGACGCGTAGAATTTGAGCGCATTACCACCGGTCGTGGTCTCGGGATTGCCGAACATCACGCCGATCTTCATGCGGATCTGGTTGAGGAAGATCACCATCGTATTCGAGCGCGAAACCGTGCCAGTCAGCTTGCGCAGGGCCTGGCTCATCAGACGGGCATGAAGACCGACATGGCTGTCGCCCATATCGCCCTCAAGTTCCGCACGCGGCACCAGTGCCGCCACGGAGTCGACCACCAGCACGTCGACGGCACCGGAACGCACCAGCGTATCGGCAATCTCAAGAGCCTGCTCACCAGCGTCAGGCTGGCTGAGCAGAAGATTGTCGACATCCACCCCGAGCTTGCGGGCATAACCCGGATCGAGCGCATGTTCAGCATCGATAAAGGCGCAGGTTCCGCCCTTCTTCTGCGCTTCGGCAATGGCATGAAGCGCGAGTGTCGTCTTGCCGGAGCTTTCCGGGCCGTAGATCTCGATGATACGGCCACGCGGCAGACCGCCGATACCGAGGCCGATATCGAGGCCCAGCGAGCCCGTGGAAATCACATCGGCCTGCTCCTTGGGGCGCTGCCCCATGCGCATGATCGACCCCTTGCCGAAAGCCCGTTCGATCTGGCTCAGCGCACCTTCGAGTGCTTTCGTTCTGTCCACGCTCATATCCTGTCCTCCGCTCACACCAGTGTTGCCGAACTCATGAAAATCGGCAATCGGGGCGGAGCGATTCGTGTTGATCGTTCACATTTGTTCTTGAGAACATATCATGATCACGCCCCTTTTGCACAAGGGGACGGGCATAAAAAATGCCCCCTGTTTCGAGGGGGCATAGGTGTCATTTTTGCAAACAATTCAGGCTCCCGCATCCGGCCTCGATAGGCCAGACGCGAGAGATCGCGCGGGATCAGTTGTTCACACTGCCCACGGAAAGACCACCACCACGCGGATCGGTATCACCCTGACAAGTGCCGCCCTTGCAGACCGAGGCATTGACGCGCCCCTGCCCTTCATGCGGCACCGTCGTGCCAGAGACGATAGCCCGTGCAGCCTGAGCCAACGCATCGGCTGCATCGTTCTGGCCGGAGGCAGCGGCAGCACCGGTCAGGGCGCCACGACGCTGCACAATGGCAGCAGCCAGAAGTGGCGCCGGATAGCGCCCCGGTGCCGCGGCCAGCAAAACGCCCGTTCCTTCAGCCATACGGCCTGTGCCGAACAGATTATTCTCGGTCAGGGCGCAGGCCACAGCGCCGCCCTTGTTGTCGGTCACGACAAAGGAGGTCGAGGCCGGAAGCGGGGGCAGGGAACCACCGTGGCTGGAGCCGCCATTGACCAGAGTCTGGGCAGCGCTGAGGAGGGCGTCATTGCTCAGACCATGACGGTCCTCGCTGCGCCATGTCGCCACCACACTCTGAGCGGAGGCGCCGGAGTGGAACGCTGCCGCAGCGCCAAGCCCACCATCGGCAGGCGGCGGCAGGAACGAGGCCACATAGCCATCCTGCTCGACCTGAAGCGGCGCGATCTGCGCTGGCATGGCGTTACGCAACGCTGTGGTCGAAAGGCCGCCCCCTGCCTTGTTGGCCCCTTCGACGAAGATCCCGCCAAGCGCGCCGTTATACAGATCGCCCACACCAACATTGGTCATGCGCTCAAGGAAACTCGCCAGCTGGGGCTGCACCAGCGCATCGCCATTTTGCAGCGGCGCGCCATCGGGACGGCTGAAAACGCTGCGTGCGGCGTCATCGGCGAAGAGGGGGTTCTGTACCGCAGCAATATCGCTGGCCAGCACGCGGCTGACTGTGGTGCCGCTGCGGGCAAGGCGAACGGACGGACCAAGAATATCAGCAAATTCGACGGTGCCGTAGCGAAGCTGCATGGTGAACAACCCACGCGGCGTCATCGGTATCGCCGCCTGACGCGTGGCTGCACCCGACGCACTGGCTGAACCGGGCAGGAACACAAAAGCCTGAGGGGCCTCGTTGGCCCGTGTGGCCAGGCAGGCGCCACCACCGCCCAGAGAGGCACGCGATGGCAGGGTGACTGACAGCGCCATCCCCACCGCAGCGGCAGCATCGGCTGCATTGCCGCCATGCACCAGCACATCGCGACCGATCAGGGCCGCACGCGGCTCATCGGCGACTACAGTGCCGATATAGCCCGTCACGATGGGCGTGGTCTTGCCAAACAGGCTGTGACCGATATGCGTAACATCACTGCACCCGGCGAGCAGCATGGCTGCCGTAAGGGCACAAGCCGGGCGCAGCCCAGCCTTGAGCGCAAAGCGCCCTGCGGGGCGACTGGGGGCATTCGACTGACGATGCGCCACGTGCAGTGTCTCCATGACCCGGCAAGCCTTTTCTCTACTGTTCCGGACGGGTTTGGGCATCTTCGGGGGGCGAAGAGGCAACTGTCCGGAAATTGGGTTCGTTAACGCATCTAACCGTGATCCGGACGATGGGCAACCGCGCGCCCGGCTCCGGTTTTGCGAAATCGCTTTTGCTGGCCTATGCAAGAGCGCGTTTTCTTCACGCCCATGTCTTTCACGACCAGCAGGATCGTCCTCATGACCCGCCCGACCCGTGCCCGGCTTGCCAGCACTTTTCTCGCCCTTGGTCTGACCGTGTCGACCGTCGCTCCGGCCCTTGCTGCCCCCAGTACGGCGTCTGCCGCTGCGGGATCGTCTTTCAGCCCGGCCCAGCGCGCCGAGATCGTGACGATCCTGCGCGACGCCCTGAAGAATGACCCGAGCATTCTGAGCGATGCCATCGTGGCCCTGCGTCAGGGTGCCCAGCAGAAGGCAGCAGATGACGCCCTCACCCATGTGCGCTCCGATCGTGAGCGTCTGCAAAAGGGGCCCGACTACACAGTGCGCGGCAACCCGCAGGGCGATCTGACCATCGTGGAGTTTCTCGACCCGCGCTGCGGCTATTGCCGCAGCATGGTGCCCGTCGTCGACGCCCTTCTGAAATCGGACAGCAAGCTGCGTCTGGTCGAAAAGCTGGTGCCGGTGCTGAGTGAGAAAAGCGTGCTGGACACGCAGGCCATTTTTGCGGCCGCGCTGCAGGGCGGCTACGAAAAGATGAAACGCGCCCTGATGCAGGACACGACGCCCCCTACTCTGGATCGTATCCGTCAGCTCGCCACAGCCAATGGGCTGAATGCGGACAAGCTTGTGACTGACATGCACGCCTCGAGCGTTGCCGCGCAGATCAACGAGAATCTGGCTGAAGCAAGGCTGATCGGCCTCGATGGCACGCCGACCTTCGTTTTCGGTACGAGTGCAATCATTCCCGGTGCCATCTCGGCTGAGGAAATGCGCGAGCAGATCAGAACCGCACGCAAGGACGCGCACTGACAACCCTTACCCTTCCACCCTGCAAGGCCCCCAAAGGAGGCGACCTTGCAGGATAAGGAAGATCAGCCGGGTATCTTGCTCGCCTTGATCTTGGCTTCGAGCCGACCGAGATTTTCGAGAATCTCGGGCGATGGCGGCGGTGGCTCCGGGCTCAGGCTCTCAAGTCTTGCAATCAGAGCCTCCATCACGACCAGGCGTGAGTACCATTTCTTGTTTGACGGCACGACCAGCCAAGGCGCGTGTTCGGTCGCCGTCGCCCGGATCGCTTCTTCATAGGCTGTCTGGTAAGCGGGCCAGAACTGGCGTTCCGCCAGATCGCTCTCATCGAACTTCCACCGCTTGTCCGGCCGATGAAGACGACGCAGCAGACGCTCCTGCTGACATTCGGGCGACATGTGCAGCATGACCTTGAGAACATGGATGCCCTGCCGGCCCAGATAGGCCTCGAAATCGCGGATATCCTGCAGGCGGTGGTCCCAGAACTCCCGCTTTGTCGGATCGCCCTTCATGCCTCTCGCATCGAGCGTGTCTGCATGAACTCGGGCAACGAGCACATCCTCGTAATGGCTGCGGTTGAACACTCCCACCTGACCACGGCTCGGTATGGCCATGTGAACGCGCCATAGATAGTCATGAGAAAGCTCGATATCGCTCGGCTTCTTGAATGACACGACCTTGGTCCCCTGTGGGTTCATCCCGGTCATGACATTGAGAATGAGGCTGTCCTTGCCCGCACCATCCATGCCCTGAAGAACCAGAAGCATGGAATGGCGATGCTCTGCCGCAAGCCTTTCCTGCAACGCCCCGAGGTGAGCACGCCGCTTGTCCAGCCACGCCTCGACATGGCCCTTGTGCAAACCGCCATGATCCTGCGGACGGACGGATTTCAGCTCGAAATCGCGCCCGTCGCTGACGAGATACTTGCCAGGAAGCTTGCGGGCCAGGCCCAGGGTCAGTTCAGTCACTGCTTCGATCCACTGCGAGGCCACCGGCAGCCTGACAGACAGGCATCATCTCGATGGCGTTGATGTTGACATGGGGCGGAAGGCTGAGCAGCCATGAAACGGTTGCCGCGATATCCTCAGGCGTCAGCGGGTCAGTCCCTTTATAGACATCCGCAGCCTTCTGATTGTCGCGCAGCCGCACGTTGCTGAATTCGCTGCCGCCGCACAGTCCCGGTTCGATCGTGCTTGCACGGATTTTCGTTCCCAGCAGGTCAGTGCGCAGATTACGCATGAACTGACCGACAAACGCCTTGGTGGCTCCGTAAACATTGCCCCCGACATAGGGGTAAGTCCCTGCGATACTGCCAAGTGTGATGATGTAACCGTGATTGCGTTCGACCATTTGTGGAAGAAACGCACGAGTGACATCCACGACACCCGTCACATTCGTGTCAATCATGGTTTTCCAATCCTTGAGATCGGATTCCTGCGCCTTGCCCACACCGAGGGCAAGACCGGCATTATTGATCACCACATCGACCTGACGCCATGCGGGCGGCAGGCTTGCGGGCAGGGCCTGAACCTTTTCGGCATCGGTCACATCGAGCACCTGCGGCAGAAACGCCTCGCCCAGCTCTTTCTTCATGGCCTCAAGCCGTTCCGCCCGTCGGCCGGTCCCGATCACACGATGGCCTTCCTTGACCAGACGCTTTGCAATAGCCTGACCAAACCCGGCTGTTGCGCCGGTTACCAGAATAATCGCCATCGTTTTCTCCATTTCAGGTTCAGGACACACAGGGCCCCACGCTATAGCAGACGGGGCAGCCGCTCCATGGTTGCCACACTCTGTATCGTTGCCACGGCGCGCCACCCTTGCAAAACCCCCTGCAATGGCCGACATTTTCCCTCATGGCTTCAGATTTTCAAACGCCCGACGAGACCACATCCGAAACCCTGGCAGGCCGTCTGCTCATTTCGAGCCCCATGCTTGGAGAGTCGGAATTTGCGCGCAGCGTGGTCTATGTCTGCGCCCATTCGCGCCGGGATGGTGCCATGGGGCTGATCATCAACAAGCGCGCATCGCACCCCACGCTCGAAACCCTGTTCGAGCAGCTCGACATTACCCCCTCACCGCCCAAGCGCAGGATCAATCTGTGCATGGGCGGCCCCATGGAACCGACCCGTGGCTTCGTGCTTCACTCTGCCGACTGGCGACGTGAGGACAGCCTCGTGATCAATAACGAGAACTGCCTGACCGCCAGCCTTGATATCCTGCATCAGATCGCCGCTGGCGAAGGCCCACGCCACGCCCTGCTGGCGTTGGGCCATGCCTCATGGGAGCCCGGTCAGCTGGAAGATGAAATCATCCAGCAGAATGCATGGCTGAGCGCCCCAGCCATGGATGATCTTATTTTCGGCAGCGATCAGATGGTGAAATGGCGCAAGGCACTTGCCACCATCAATATCGATCCCCTCTCCCTCTCCAATCTCGTCGGCCACGCCTGAGGGCCGCCTAGCCCGGACATGCACCAGGCTCGAGGGGCCGCGCATCGAGGATACGTTCCGCCGCCTCGTTGCTGAGAGGGTGGTGATAGAACTGGCGGTAGAAATCCCGGATCTGTGCCAGCATCGCAGCGCGATCCATCGTCCCTTTCCCGATCAGCTGACGCGCCCACAGGCGTTGCAACAGTAGTTCGGGGCTGTAGCGATCCCAGTTGAACACCCCTGACGGATTGCGGAACACATGGTGCTGCGCCACGGCAGCCAGCTGTGCCCAGAGCGGCGATGACGCGATTTCTGCCTCGCTGCCCGCGTCTGCTCCCAGAATGATGATGTCGGGCTGCCAGCCCAGGATCTGCTCCAGCGAAACCGGGCGCTTGTTGCCATGCACACCGATCGCGGCATTGCGGCCACCGGCATCACGTATCCACTCATCCACGATACTCGTATCACCATCCACGGTCAGGGGATCGAGCGACGCGATATGCAGCACACGCGGCGCCGGCACTGATTTCCTCTCCGCCGGCGACCTGTCGAGCGCGGCAAAAGCCGTGCGATAGCGGGCGGCCTGGGCCTTCGCCTCATCCGTCCCCAGAAGGGCAGCGGTCTGATCGATTGTCGCCAGCATTCCCGCGAAATCGGTAAAGCCGACAGGCGCGGCTTTCAGCCCCACAGATTGCAAGGCACTTGCCACACCGGAATCACGGGTGACAAAAACCAGATCGGGACGAAGGGCGAGAACAGCCTCGGCATTGAGCACCATGCTGCCAAAAACATGGGCCTGATGCAGGGATGGGACGACGCAATACATCCAGGCAAAGCGCGAAGGCGAGACGACCGTACCGACAATCCTGTCTGCTGCGCCCAGCATGATCAGCGTGGCATTATGGGCGTACCATCCATCCACAATGCGCGCAGGAGGCGGCGTTGCTGGCAGGGCTGAAGCCTCCTGAAGCGTGGCCACCGCCAGAAACCCGCTCAGCACAGCGCTCCAGCCGAAACTTCTCATTCCGCCTTCTCCCTTTGCGCAAAGAAGCGCTCAGCGCCATGATCGTAATGTTGAAGGGCAATTTCATAAAACGCGCTCAGACGCCCCGCCTCAAGAACATCACACGGTCGTCCCTGTGTCACCACGCGCCCGGCCTCAAGCAGGACGACATGGCTCGCGTGACGGTAGATCATCTCAGGCTGATGCGCTGTCATGATGACCAGACGGTCCTGCTGCGTCAGGGTGGAAAGCAGCCCCATCAATCGATGCTGATAGCCGTAATCGAGTCCGGCCAATGGTTCATCCAGCACGATAACCGGTGTCTCCTGCGCCAGCGCCCTTGCCAGAAGAACGCGCTGATACTCGCCCCCCGATAGTGCGGTGCAGGGCCGCCGCGCCAGATCCTGCAAACCGAGCTGCGCAATAGCGCGCTCGATACTGTCGCGGTCCGCCGTCGACAGGCGCGTTGTCAGCCCGCCATGCGGCAGCCTGCCCATCTGCACCACCTGCATCACATCATAGGGCGGCAGGTGCTCCCTGTTTTGCGGCACGTAGCTCAGTAATCGGGCCCGATCCATGCGCGAAAGATCGGTCAGGGGCACATCATTGACCCGAACCCATCCCCGGTCGGGCACGATAAGACCGAGCATCAGCCGCAGCAGCGTCGTCTTGCCAGCGCCATTCGCCCCCATCAGGCTGACCAGTTGCCCGCCCGAGAAATTCAGCGTCACGTCATCAAGTATGGGACGCCCTCGCCGGGTAAAGCCGAGAGCCTGTGTCGCAAGGGATGTCACTTATAACTGCCCTTCGCGACGCAGATGCCTCAGCACCACGATGAAGCCTAACGCCCCGAAAAGCTCGGTCATCATGCCAAGGGGAATCTCGGACGCTGTCAGGCTTCGCGCTGCGGTATCGGCCAGCATCAGCCCCGCCGCCCCCATCAGCGCCGCGAAAGGCAACATGAGGCGATGTCCCGGCCCGATAATGAGCCTGGCCATATGGGGCACGATCAGCCCGACCCAACCGATAATCCCGGCCATGGAAACCGTCAGAGCGCCGAGCGACGTGGCGAGGGCCAGCACGACGAGCCTCATGACCCCAACCGGCAGGCCAAGGCTCCGGGCTTCGTCATCGCTCAGAACCAGCGCATCCAGCGCCCGCGAACCCAGCCACAGCAGCGCCATGCCCAGCACACACAAGGGTGCCACCCAGGCAAGCTGCGCCCATTGCGTCCGGGCCAGGCTCCCGAGCAGCCAGTAGATGATGGCTGGCAACTGATCGAATGGATCAGCCATATATTTAAGTAACGAGAGAAAAGAGGTGAACAGGGCAGCGCTGATCAACCCGCCCAGCAGCAGCGGTAAGATACCCTCGCGCCCCACCAACCGCGCGATGCCAAAGCCGCAGGCCACGGCGCAACACCCTCCGGCGAAGGCCGCAAACCCCACTACCGCACTACTGCCATGCAGCAGGATGGCCAGCGCCGCCCCGAAAGCCGCGCCACTCAGTACCCCCAGCAGATCGGGCGAGACGAGCGGATTACGGAAAACCGCCTGAAACGCGCTTCCTGACACTGAAAGCGCCGCCCCGACCACCATGGCCCCGATCAGCCTTGGCAGGCGCGCATAGAGCAGCACGGCCCGTGTTTCAGCGGCACCATACCCGGCCATCATGGCCCCGACTGCGTGAAGTGAAAGCGGATAGCGCCCGATGACGATTCCGATGGCAAAAGCGCCGATCAGGATGAGAGTGAGCATCAGAAAGCACAAACGATTGCGCAATGCCCCTTCCCCCTTTTGCCATGATGGACCCGATTACCCCGATACCGGGTCAGGGCTCGTCTGGCGAGAGGTTCATGGCTTGTGCAGACAATCGCGCAGCATAGCCAACGAAATAACGCGAGGTCTCTGATGTGAGAGAGATGATATCGGAAATAATCGGTGGGCGAATGGTCTGCCTTTTCAGCAATACCAGACCGCCAGAATGACCAGAATTATGGAAATTCTGGTCGGAGTGAGAGGATTCGAACCTCCGGCCCCTGCGTCCCGAACACAGTGCTCTACCAGGCTGAGCTACACTCCGAACCGATGGATGGGGCTATACTGCCAGATGGGCGGCTCTGCAAGGGGGGCAGACGATCAAAGTCGACCTGTCTCGATGTTTTCCTCGCTCTTTCTGGTTTTACCCAGAATTTCGAGAGCATGCGCCACGTCGGGCACAACCTGATAGAGCCTGCGCGCCGAGGCATCTGCCAGGCCCTGCTCGATTGCTGCCTCCAAAGCCGCAATCACGTGCACAGCCCAGTTCGCGACGTTGACGATCAGGATAGGCTTGTCATGCAGCGAGAGCTGGCGCCATGTCATGATTTCCATGAGTTCGTCAAAGGTGCCGAGCCCGCCGGGCAGCACCAGAAACGCATCAGCCTGCGCGAACATCAACCGTTTGCGCTCATGCATCGACTCGGTAACGATCAGATCCGTCACCTGATCGTTCATGACCTCGCGGCCGTGAAGAAACTCGGGGATGATCCCGGTTACCTTGCCACCAGCCTGCAACGCGGCTGCGGCCACCACACCCATAAGCCCCACTGCCCCGCCACCATAGACCAGATGGATGCCACGCTCTGCCAGGCCGGCTCCCATTGCGCGGGCGGCTTCACCAAAAGCCGGAACAGAACCATGGCGCGAGCCGCAAAAGACAGCGGCGGCAGCGATTGTCATTTCTGGATTTTCCTTCGACCTGTGACGTCAGGGCCTCGCAGCACGCTGCAATCTCAGCACCTGCACGATGCCGAGGAATGTAATGCAAGCTGTGAAGATGAACAGGGCCATATAACCCGCAGAATGGATGACGAGCCCCAACAGCGGGCCGGACACGCCAATGGCGAGATCGAGAAATACCGAAAAGGCCCCAAGCGCGGCCCCGCGATTCTCCGCCCCGGCGCGGTCGACAGCCAGAACGCCCAGCGCCGGAAACACCAATGAGAAACCCGCTCCGGTTACCGCTGCGCCCAGAGTGGCCGCTTCAGCAGAGGGGAGAAAGGCCAGAATCAGCAATCCGAGTGTTTCGACACCAAGCGAGATAAGCGCGACATTTGTCCCGCCGATACGTCCGATCTGGCGCGCGAAAACGAAGCGCACGATGACAAAGACCATACCGAATACAGCCAGGGCCTGCGCTGCATCCGGCCAGTGCTCCGCCGCAAAATAGAGTGCAAGGCATGACGAGATGGCCCCGAATCCGACGGATCCCGCCGCCAGCGCGCAGCCATGAGGCAGCACGAGACGGAACACCTTAGCGAAAGACATGGCGGGGGCGTCATGGCGTATGGGGGCAACCGCGGGATAGGTGCTGGCCAGTGCCGTGCCGATGGCGGGGAGCAGGGTCGAGAGCACACCCAGACTCACTAGCCCGCCCCAGCCGCCACCGAGATGCGAAAGCTGCTCGCCAATTGTAGCACCCAGGGCGATACCGCCATAGGAGGTTATTCCATTCCACGAGATGACCTGAGCCGTATTGGCTGCCCCTGCGCGGCGTATGTTCCAGACGATTGCGGCTGTCGAGGCCCAGCTTTCCGCCCAGCCAAGGGCCAGACGACTGGCAAAAAGGCTGATCAGGGAGAGTGGGATGACCGATTTGCCAAGCCCTGCCACCAGAAGCAGCAGGCCGGAAAAGACGCCAAGCGCCAGACCCAGCACCGCAACCGGCTTTGGCCCCTGGGTATCGATACGTTTTCCCGCCGATGCGCGCGACGCAAAGGTGGCAAAATACTGCAGTGACACGGCAAACCCGGCGATGACCGTGTTGCAGTGCAGGACATTATGCACGAAGAGCGGAATGACTGCCATCGGCAGGCCGATGACGACATAGATAATGAGGTTCAGTGAGACGACCGGCAGGATGATGCCAAGTGGCGATCGTGTCGCCTTTGCCTGCCCGGCACCCATCACAATTTCCCCAATCCGATTTTCTGGTCGCTAGAGGCTCAGCTTTGCCAGCCCCTGAGCCTGCTGTCACCCCGCCTGGTCAAGTTTACGTCAGGTTAAAGCGTTCAGCCTGCGCCAAGAGCGCAGATCAGTACGGAAACGACGGCACCCAGCCAGAGCGATGAGGTGGAAAAAACTGAAATCATGATGGCAGATCCTTCCACTAGAGAGCATTGGACTCAGTGAACGCTGCATCATGCAAAAAGTCAGCAGGGTGATTCACCAAAAAGTGTCAATTGTGCGGTTTTTTCTCCTTCCGTGCCCTCGGCCTCATCCTGACCGAGCCCGGTCAGCGTGACGCCCATCAACCTGATGGCACGCTGAAGGGGAAAAAACCCTTCCAGCAATGCCACAGCCTGCTCGCGCACCGCATCCCGGCTTGCGAATGGAGAAGGATTGGACCGGGTACGTGTCGTGATCTGGAAATCGGTATATTTGAGCTTCAGAACCACAGTGCGTCCGCGCAGTGACTGCGCCTCACAATGCCGCCAGAGCTTGTCGCACAGCCCGTCGAGCACCGTGCAGGCGCTGGCAAAATCCGTCAGATCGGCCTCAAACGTCGTCTCGGTACCAATCGACTTGCGCACCCGGTCCGGCACGACAGGGCGATCGTCAATGCCCCAGGCGATGGATGCATAGAACGCAGCAGCCTTGCCGAAATGACGGGTCAACACGTCACGCGGAATATCACGCAGGTCAGCACCGGTAAAAATACCCAGCCGGTTCATCTTGGCCCGCGTTGCGGGGCCAATGCCGTGAAACTGCTCGACACGCAGCGAGGCCGCAAAATCCGGCCCCATGGCGGGCGTGATGACGAATTGTCCATTGGGTTTGCGATGATCCGACGCCAGCTTCGCCAGAAACCGGTTGTAGGAGATCCCTGCCGAAGCCGTTAGTCCGGTTTCCTCGGCAATTTCTGCCCGGATACGCCGTGCAATATCGGTGGCCGACCCATGCTCGCGATAACTTTGCGTCACATCGAGATAAGCCTCATCGAGTGAGAGAGGCTGTATAAGCGCCGTATAGCGCGCAAATATCTCATGGATCTGACGCGAAACGGCGCGGTAGGTGTCAAAGCGGGGCGGAACAAAGACCAGTTCCGGACATTGTCGCAACGCCGTACGCGATGGCAGGGCCGAGCGGACACCAAACCGGCGGGCCTCGTAGCTGGCCGCCGCAACAACGCCTCGTCCCTCACCCCGCCCTACGGCGACGGGACGACCACGCAGCTCCGGTGCGTCTCGTTGTTCAACCGAAGCATAGAAGGCATCCATATCGATATGGATGATGCGACGCACAGCCCCGTGACCTGTTGGCTCAGACATACTGCCCTTATGCCATCAGGTTCGAGAACAAAACAAGATCATCAAGCGTCAGGCTGGCAGAACCGACGATGGTTCAGCCACAACGCATCAGGGGGCAGTCAGGCCGGATTTCTGCCATGCGGGCGGGCAGGCTTCGCGAATCAGCGCTTCGAGCAGATCGATCGCCATATCGCTATCATTCAGACACGGAATGAGGGTTAGCTCCTCACCTCCCGCCTCAATGAACTCGTCACGCAGCTCGTGGCCGATTTCGTCCAGCGTCTCAATGCAATCGCTGATGAAGCCGGGCATGATGACAGCAATACGGGTTATCCCCTGCTCTGGCAGCGCCGTCACGAAAGGCGCCGTATAGGGCTGCACCCACTCCATCGGCCCAAAACGTGACTGATAGGTGATCGGCATCTGCTCTTCGCTCACATTCAGGGCGTCACGCAGGGCGCAGATCGTTCTGACGCAGTCATCGGGGTAGTAATCCCCCTTGTCCACGCAAAGCTTTGGCAAGCCGTGAAAGGAGGCAACAATACGCTGAGGTTTCCAGCTCAGCCCCGCCAGATGGTCACGCACACTCTTTTCGAGACCGGCGATGTATACAGGATGATCAGGAAAAGCCGGAAGCGTCTGGATGGCGGGCTGCCGGCGTAGCGTCATGAGCGTACGAAACAGCTGATCATTGGCTGTCGCGGTCGTGGTGGCGCTGTATTGCGGATAAAGCGAGAGATAGAGGATGCGGTCACATCCCTGATCCATCAACTCCTCGACAGCCTCACCAATTGAGGGTGTGCCATAACGCATACCCCAGGCCACCGGAACATCGGCACCAAGGCGCTCGGCGAGCTTCTCCGCCTGGGCACGGGTGTAGACGCGCAGTGGGCTGGCGTCTTCTTCGCGGTTCCAGATACGGGCGTAGGCTTCGCCGCTCTTGGAAGGGCGCGTGGTGAGGACAACGCCTTGCAGAATGGGCTGCCAGATGGCTGGCGGTGCCTCGATCACACGGCGATCGGAAAGAAACTCGCCAAGATAGCGACGGACCGAGAAAAAATCGGTGCCTTCAGGCGTGCCAAGATTGGCAATGAGGACACCGGTCTTGCCTTCCGGCGGTGTCGCAGTCGCGGGGATCTTGTTATTGAAGGCCATGTCTCTCTATCGGCTTGCTGACTCAGGAGAGACAAAAACCGCTCAACGTGCCGACGGTTTCCGTTTGACGCGCACCGGAATGGCTTTGGGTGTCGGTGCCATGCGCAGGAGACCAAGCGCAGCGAGGGCAAACAGACCAGCGGCCAGAGTGTCGATAACAGCCATTGTCATCTCCGTTCGGACCCTTGCAGCACAACCCTGCATCCGCCCTTGAAAGGAGTTTGGCACTGCGCCGGGTCTGCGCAATGCCAAAATTACAATAATGACAAATATGTAATATAATAGCCCGTAATCAGGACTTCTGTTTGATCAGATCGAGCGCAATCAGGGCTTCAGCGATCTGTACCGCGTTCAGCGCAGCTCCCTTGCGCAGATTGTCCGAGACACACCACAGCGCAAGACCATTCTCCACCGAATCGTCAATACGCAGGCGCGAAACATAGGTCGCGTCCTCGCCCACGCACTCGATCGGGGTGACGTAGCCGCCATCGTCACGCTCATCGCGCAGAATTACACCATCAGCCTCACGCAGGGCCTCACGGGCACGCGCCAGATCAACGGGCTCCTCACATTCGATATTGATGGCCTCGGAGTGACCGATGAAGACGGGCACACGCACACAGGTTGCCGCAACCTTGATGTCGGGATCGAGAATCTTGCGTGTCTCGACCGCCATCTTCCACTCTTCCTTGGTGGAGCCGTCGGGCATGAAGCTGTCGATATGCGGAATGACGTTGAACGCAATCTGTTTGGTGAACTGGGCGATGGTCGGCGGATCGCCTACAAAGCTGCCCTTGCACTGGGCAAACAGCTCATCCATGCCGTCCTTGCCGGCGCCGGAAACCGCCTGATAGGTGGACACCACAATACGCTTGATGGTGAACAGATCATGCAGCGGCTTGAGCGCAACCACCATCTGCGCCGTGGAGCAGTTGGGATTGGCGATGATATTGCGCTTCATCTTTTTCAGCGCATTCGCATTCACTTCGGGCACCACCAGCGGCACGTCCGGCTCCATGCGGAAATGCGAGGTGTTGTCGATCACGATGCACCCGGCCGCTGCCGCACGCGGCGCATGCACAGCAGAAACCGAAGCGCCGGGTGAGAACAGGGCGATATCCCAGCCGGTGAAGTCGAACGTCTCGAGGTTCTGGATCTTGAGAATTTTCTTGTCGCCAAACGAGACGTCCTGCCCCGTGGAGCGGGCCGAAGCCAGCGCTGCCACTTCGGACACAGGAAAATCTCTCTCGGCAAGAATGCGCAGGAGTTCACGACCTACAGCACCAGTCGCGCCAACGACCGCAACGCGGTATCCCATAATCACATTACCTCAGTCAGAATTCGATCGTCATCACGCCGGGCGTCATGACCGTTTCATCGGGCGAATAACAGGCGCTTGAACAGCGCTGACAGCCGATGACGGCGCAGTTCATAGCGCGCCTTGTTATTTGTGGCCATGTAATTCAGCTGAATCGTGTAGCGCGGGCCGACATACTGCCTGTGACCATGCCAGGTTTTCGGCCCATTCGGGAAAATCAGCAACGTACCGTGGGCGGGCTTCACCTCAACCTCGTAATCCTCGAGATTATCGGGGCCGTTCAGCAGGCGCAGGCAGCCTTCCTGTGCAGACCAGGCAGCACTTTCCGGATTCAGGTAAAGCAGGATCGTAACGAGCTTGGCTTCTGAATCTCGATGGATACGCCCGTCCTTTTCACGGGTGCGGCCACGCAGGGTCAGCATGCTCGGTGCATCTTCGATATCAAGACCGAATTTCCGCGCTACGATCTTCTTGAGCCGCGGACCCTGCAATTCCTTCGTCAGTGCCCTGACTGTCGGGTGCAGCCGAAGACCCTCCGGGGGGAAAGACCCGCCGGACTTCATCTCGGGCATCAGGTTGATGAGTGTCTGGAGGTCCTCTTCGCGTACGAAGTTCGGGACAACCACATGTCTGAACGGTGCCGCGCTGATCGGGGTCCGTTCAAGGGCTTCATACTGAAGAGCGATCTGTGACATGGAGGGCGAGCCTATTCCTGCTCCCCCCGGCGCACAAGAGGCTTGCTAGCCCTTCATGCGGTGATGCAGGTGGCGCACCGCACTGTTGCGTACATACTGTGTATACCCTGCCCCGATACGGTCGGTATCGGAAAAGCAAGAACGCATGGACACAGCCCCTTCAGCGGGCTTTTCGTCGGGGGTGTAGGCGGTTCTGACCAGATGGGGCGCGCGCGTGCAGCGCAAGGGGGCTCGGCTATCGAAATCGAGATGACGCCCCTGCTGCTCGACCGGGCGTTCGGGAGTCGCCCAGGCACAGGACACGCCCTGTGACAGTAGCGAAATCGTGAATACCGCGAGTGCGGGCATGCAGCGCATGACAGACCCCTCCAAACTGCAATATCGGAATACCATGTGATGGGTTAGACCACACGGCGCTCTGGTGCGGAGTCTATAGACGGCAGGCAGGATTGAAAGTTTCGACTCTTTCTGATGCCGTCTGCAGAACGTGCGATTGTGAACTGAAATCGTTCGGAAAAGTTTTATGCTTGTTGCTGATCGGCAAGAGTTTCATGGTTGTTTCCGCCATGAGGGTGCCATTTTAAGTCGATATCCAGTTCCGGACGAGTCAGCCGGGGAGGGCTGCAAGCATGGGTGAGATCGGTTCGTTACCAACGGCGCTGAATGGCGCCAACACCGTCTATCTGGCGGATCTGCATGCGAAGTGGGCTGCCGATCCCCGCAGTGTGGACCCCTCCTTCGCCGATCTGTTCAGGGCACTCGATGCCGAACAGGAAGCAGCCCAGCAAGCCGCGAAGCTGAACCCCGCCGACCGGGCCGCCTGGGGTGAGCAGGCATCGCTGCTCGACGCACGCAGCCCTGCGGGACCGGCGTCGAGGACAGCTGGCGAATTTTCGGCCACCGATCTGCTCTCAAGCGTGGATGACAGCGTTCGCGCCATTCAGCTTGTCCGCGCCTATCGTGTTCGTGGCCATCTTGAGGCGCGTCTCGACCCGCTGGGCCTGCAGGTTCCGAAATCCTACACCGAGCTGGACCCCGCGACATACGGCTTTGGTCCCAATGATCGCGACCGCCCAATCTATCTGGGGCAGATGGTCAGTTCGCTTCTGCCCGAGAGGGCCAGCGCCACCATCAACGAGCTTCTTGCCGCGCTGCGCCAGACCTATTGCGGCCCGATCGGTGTCGAATACATGCATATCCAGGACGCGGCCCAGCGTCTGTGGCTTCAGCACCGCCTTGAGGGCGATGATTGGCGACGCATGTTCTCGGCAGCCGAGAAAAAGACCATTCTCAATCAGCTGACCGAGGCCGAAGGCTTTGAAAGCTTCTGCCAGAAACGCTTTACCGGCACGAAGCGCTTTGGCCTTGAAGGCAGCGAGGTCACCATACCGGTGCTTCATGCCATCATCGAACAATCCGTGCAGCAGGGCACACGCAGCGTCTCTGTCGGCATGGCGCATCGCGGCCGTCTGAACGTGATGGCCAATGTCGTGCAAAAGCCCTTCGCCGCCATATTTTCCGAATTCGCCGGGGCCTCGTTCAAGCCGACCGATGTGCAGGGTTCGGGCGATGTGAAATATCATCTGGGCACTGCCGCCACGCTGCATGTCTCGAACGAGAAGGTGCGTGTCACCCTTCTGCCCAACCCGTCGCATCTTGAGGCGGTCGATCCGGTCGTGGTGGGACGGGTACGCGCCATCCAGGATTCAGAAGGCTGTGTCGGGCTCGAAAACCGCTATCGCCATCTCGGCCTGCTGATCCACGGCGATGCCGCCTTTGCCGGTCAGGGCATCGTCTACGAGACGATGGCCATGTCCCAGCTCATCGGCTATCGCACCGGCGGCACGGTTCATGTGGTCACGAATAACCAGATTGGTTTCACGACCATTTCGGCCCACGCCCATTCGGGCTTTTACTGCACCGATATCGCCAAGGCCGTGCATGCGCCAATCCTGCATGTGAATGGTGACGAGCCTGAAGCCGCCGCCTATTGCGCGCGCCTTGCGGCCGATTACCGTCGCGAATTCGCAGCAGATGTGGTGATCGATCTGGTGTGCTATCGCCGTCATGGACATAATGAGGCCGACGAACCGGCCTTCACCCAGCCCACCATGTACAAGGCCATTGCCGCCCGCCCCACGACGCGTGCCCTGTACGCCAAGAAGCTGGCACGTCAGAAGGTGATCGATGCCGAGACGGCCGATGACCAGTTCCAGTATTTCCAGAATCATCTGCAGGAGCAGTTCGAGGCCGCGAAATCCTACCAACCCAGCCGCGGGGATTGGCTGGAATGCAATCAGGACCCATCGCGCCTGTCTGATGAGCCACTGCGTGAGCAGCCGGTGACTGGCATCAGCATTTCGGGTCTGCAACGCGTGGGCGCAGCCCTGACACGCATTCCGGAAGATTTTGCCCTGCACCCGCGCCTACGCCGCGTCATCCAGGCGCGTGGCCAGGCCATCGAGACGGGTGCTGGAATCGACTGGGCGTTGGGCGAAGCCCTCGCCTTCGGTTCGCTGCTGCTCCAGCATCACCCTGTGCGCCTGTCGGGCGAGGATTGCCAGCGCGGGACATTCAGCCAGCGCCACGCCGTTCTGGTCGATCAGATCAACCAGAGCGACTATGTGCCGCTGAACAACATTGCCGATGGTCAGGCCCGCATCGAAGTCTATAACTCGCTGCTGTCCGAGTTCGGTGTGCTTGGCTTCGAATATGGCTACACGCTGGCTGCGCCCAACTCGCTGGTGCTGTGGGAGGCGCAGTTTGGCGATTTCGCCAACGGAGCGCAGGTCATTATCGACCAGTTCATCGCATCGGGCGAGACGAAGTGGCTGCGTACATCGGGCCTTGTGATGCTGCTGCCTCATGGTTATGAGGGCCAAGGGCCGGAGCACTCTTCTGCCCGTCTCGAACGCTATTTGCAGCTTTGCGCCGAGAACAATCTGCGCGTGTGCAATATCACCACCCCGGCAAATTACTTCCACGCCCTGCGTCGTCAGATTGCGCGTGAGTGTCGCAAGCCGCTCATCATCATGACGCCCAAATCGCTGCTGCGTCACAAGGAGGCCGTGTCGGAACTGGCCGATTTCGGACCCGAAACACGCTTCCGCACCATCCTGCCCGAGACCGATACCCTGCTGCCCGATCAGGATATCACCCGCGTGGTACTGTGCTCAGGCAAGGTCTATTATGATCTGCGCGCTGCCCGCCGCGACAGCAATCGCGACAATGTAGCGATCCTGCGCCTTGAGCAGCTCTATCCCTTCCCCCGTGATGTGCTGTCTCAGCAACTTGCCCGTTACCCCAATGCGCAGATCATCTGGTGTCAGGAAGAATCGCAGAATGGCGGTGCCTGGGCCTTTGTCGATCGTCGTATCGAGAACTCGGCCGAACGGTGCAATCACGCTCATCCGCGCCCGATTTTTGTCGGCCGCAAGGCGTCTGCCTCGCCAGCCACCGGTCTTGCAAGCGAGCATCTGGCCGAACAGGCTGCCCTCGTGCAGGAAGCTCTGGGCTAAAGCCGCTTGATCGACAGGTCGCGGCTGAAAACTGTCAGCCGGGACCTGTCGAGGCAATGTCCTGACGGCCGGGATATTTATGAAAAATTTGGCCTTTTGCCCCGGCAGGAGGCCGCAGACGATCCAGCAGAATGTGAACGCAGGCCGTCCCCGCGGCCGTCAAACACTCTCTCCGCATCTCCCTGATCCAGGATACCTTTCGGAAGATGGACCGCCCTATTCTGTCAGGTGATGCGCGAAATAATAGACATCGTTAAAAAAAAGAGGCCGCTTCTGCGGGGAGGCTCGAAGGTTCAGCGCTTCACGATCCAACCCATGCTGGAGGCGTTCAGGGGTTAGCTCGCCCTTGGCTACTTCGTTGAGGATGTCATGGAATATGGCTTCATCCATGCGGAGCGAAAAATCGACCCCGTCATAATCGACATATCCCCAGCGCCGGTCTGATAACAGCTCGGCCTCCAGCAAAACCTTCCCCCAGGAATAGCCCCCGATCCGATCCAGAACATGCTGGAGATCGCGGTAACCTTCCCGCTGACGTTGTGTGCAGAAATCAATCAGCCCATGAGAGCCTGGAGGATTCTTTGCAGTATCCTCATATCTGGCAGCCTCCTGCGTGCACCGATACAGCGCTTTCTTTGCACCGAACGGCTCGAGCTTCAGCGTATTGACCGCAGGTTTTTCATGCAGCAACGCCTGCGCATCACGCATGGCGAGGGGGAAAGAACGCGCGTCCCAATAGGCCTCGATACGCCAGATCAGTACCAGCACACTGCAAGCCAGAGCCCCTGACAAAAGCCAGATGGATGAACGTCTCGTCCTCATGATGCTGGCAGGCGCATTTTCAGGGGCGTCTCACAGAATCAGTCACGCCTCACCACGGACCCACGATCCCTGCGCGTCCAAGGATCGTGCTCGGGTCGCCCTTCGGTAGAAATCAGAGATGCAGAGCCCGGTCGAAAGCCCCCATAGCCGCTTCCTTGAAGGCTTCAGACAGGGTGGGGTGAGCGTGGCAGGCCAGAGCAACGTCCTCGGCACTGGCCTTGAAGGTCATGGCCAACGTGGCCTCGGCAATCAGCTCGCCTGCACAGGCCCCCAGAATATGCACACCGAGAATACGGTCTGTCTTGGCGTCTGTCAGAACCTTCACGCCGCCATCTGTCGCCGCAATGGCACGGGCACGGGCGCTGGCCATGAAGGGGAAACTGCCCGTCTTGTAGGCAATACCCTCCTGCTTGAGCTGTTCCTCGGTCTTGCCCACCATCGCAAATTCCGGCTGGGTATAGATAACCGAAGGGATCGCGTCATAGGGAACATGCCCGACGCGCCCTGCCAGTTGCTCGGCAAGCGCCAGACCTTCTTCCTCGGCCTTGTGGGCCAGCATCGGCCCGGCGATGACATCACCAATGGCATAGATGCTGGGGCAGGACGTGCGGAAATGCCCGTCAACAGGAATACGACCGGCCTCGTCGGTGTCGATCCCGACAGCGCCCAGATCAAGGCCCTGCGTGCAGGGTTTGCGACCGATCGCCACCAGAACCACATCGGCCTCCAGCGTCTCGGTTTCTTCCTTCCCAACCTTTTGCAGCGTCAGGGCGAGGCTTTCACCCTCTGTCGCCACTTTGGTCACGCGGGTGGAAAGGCGGAATTTCAGGCCCAGCTTTTCGAGCGAACGCTGGAACTGACGCCCCAGACCACGGTCGAAACCCGGCGCGATATGGTCGCCATATTCGATGACCGTCACTTCACTGCCAAGGCGCTTCCAGACGCTCCCCAGCTCCAGCCCGATCACACCCGCGCCGATGACGGCCAGACGCTTCGGCACATTGTCGAGGCTGAGTGCGCCGGTCGAGGAAACGACGCGCTTCTCGTCAAAAGTCACACCGGGTAGGGCTGCGGGGGCGCTCCCTGTGGCAATCACGATGGATTGCGCCGTCACTGTCTCGCCGTTGATTGTGAGGCTGTGCGGCCCTGTCAGAACAGCCTCGCCAACGCGAAAGATCACGTTGTTCTTGCGAAAGAGATAACCGATGCCCTTGACCGTATCGCCTACCACGCGCTCCTTGCGGGCCATCATCTGGCCAAGATTGAGCGTTGGCTTGACATTATCGATGCCGAGCGACGCAAATTCGGTCTCGGCCTCGTGCAGGCGTTCCGAACTGTGCAGCAATGCCTTGGAAGGGATGCACCCGACATTGAGGCATGTGCCGCCCGGTGTGTCGCGACGATCGACGCAAAGCACCTTAAGACCACGCTGCGCGGCTTTCAGCGCACAGACATAGCCGCCAGGGCCTGCGCCGATAACGGCCAGATCGAAATCACGGGCTTCGGGCATGGCAGCAGCTTTCTCTTCGGACATCGGGATTTTCAGGGCTCGGGCTTTTCAGACGTGACAGGCTTCAGACATCAAGCAGCAGGCGACGGGGATCCTCGACATATTGCTTCACGCGCACAAGGAAGCTGACCGCCTCGCGCCCATCGACCATCCGATGATCATAGGACAGGGCCACATACATCATCGGACGGATCACCACCTGACCATCCACGGCAACCGGGCGGTCCTGAATGGCGTGCATCCCCAGGATACCCGATTGCGGCGGATTGAGGATCGGGGTGGAGAGCAGCGAGCCAAACACGCCGCCATTGGTGATGGAGAATGTGCCGCGTGACAGCTCGTCGAGCTTGAGCGTGCCGGCGCGAGCGCGCGCACCATAATCGTTGATATGACGCTCCAGCTCAGCAAAGCTCATCTGATCGGCATCATGGAGTACCGGCACGACCAGCCCGCGCTCGCTACCCACAGCGATGCCCAGATTGACGAAGCGACGATAGATGATCTCGTCACCCTCAATCGTGGCGTTGATCGCCGGGAATTCCTGAAGCGCGCGGATACAGGCGCGCGCAAAGATCGACATGAAGCCCAGCTTCACGCCGTGCTTCTTCTCGAAAATCTCGCGATATTCGGCGCGCAGGGCCTTGGCCGCGCTCATATCCACCTCGTTGAAGGTGGTCAGGATGGCTGCCGTGTTCTGCGCATCCTTGAGGCGGCGGGCAATGGTCTGGCGCAGGCGCGTCATGGGCACGCGCTGCTCACGGCTGTCCTGCTCGGTCTTGCCTAGCAGGGACGCAAGGGCGCTGGCCACCGCCGGTGAGGGAGCCGCCGGGTTGTAGGCTGGTTCGGCAGTTGCCGTCTGTGCGGGGGCTGCACCCGGCGCAGTCGCGGGCTTCTGCTCCATGTGCGTCAGCACGTCACCCTTGGTCACACGACCATCCAGCCCGGTGCCATGCGTCACGGATGACGGGTCGATATGTTCCTCCGCCATCAGGCGAGAGGCTGCCGGCATGGGTTCACGCCGGGTGGTACCTGCCGCGCCTTGCGCCGCCACAGCAGGCTGGGCCTGCACGGGCTGGGCTGGAGCAGAATGTACCGGAGCAGACTGTGCCGGCGACGACTGACCTGAAGCCGAGGCGGGCGACGGAGCCGGCTTGTCGGCGGGTTTGGCATCGGCCTTGCCATTGGGGTCCAGCGTACCAAGCACGCTGCCAACAGCCACTTCGGCCCCCGAGGCCATAAGGTCATGGCCGAGCACCCCGGCCTGCGGCGCGGGAACCTCGACACTGATCTTGTCGGTTTCGAGCTCGACAACAGGCTCATCGGCGGCCACGGCCTGGCCGGGTTGTTTCAGCCAGCGGGTTATCGTCGCTGATGTGACACTCTCACCCAGAACCGGCACCCTTATCTCGACCGACATCATCTCTCCCTTAGCCCGCTCGGACTTCTGTCGTGCGTCTGTTCGACCCGCCATGCCATGACGGCCTGAGACTGGCGACCATAAACAGGAACAACCGCCATGCCTACTCCGGCACAGCTGTCACATCGTGCTGAAATGGGGATGAATGGCCGGAAATGTCAGGTTCCACCGCCCAAGGGGTCCGTTCCGCCCCCTGATTTCACCCGATTGTGACGCGACAATCCTGCAAGGCGCGGTCTTTCATCCTGCCTCGAGGGCTTTGCCTGAACCCGTAACGCGCATGCCCTTGCGGTCAGGGTCTGTGCGCCCGAAAAAAATAACCACGAAACCTGTACGCCATCTTTTCGTGTTTCCATTTCTGCCCCGACAGGATGGCGCGTGTCAGAGGCGGCGCTCATCTGCCTTTCATCGACGCTGCCCCTGATTTTGAAACGCCACCCTTAGAAACCCACGACGATTTCCAGTCCCAGACCCGAGGTTCGCTGCATCATGGCATCTGACACGCTCTCCAACGCCACTGGCGGTACTTATCTCGGCATTGATCTTGGTACGTCCGGAATCAAGGCTGTTCTGGTTGATACGAACCAGAAGGTGCTGGCTGCCCATACCGAGAAACTCGATGTCAGCCGGCCGCATCCGGGCTGGAGCGAGCAGGACCCTGAGGACTGGTATGCTGCCACCCTGCGCGCGCTTGATGCGCTTCATGCCAGCCATCCGCATGAACTGGCCGAACTCCGTGGCATAGGCCTGTCGGGGCAACAGCATGGTGCCGTGCTCATGGGTGCACAGGGCGAGGTCTTGCGCCCCTGCCTTCTGTGGAACGACACCCGAGCCGAGTCGGAGTGCTCGTTGTTCGAGCATCGCTTTCCGCTTTGTCGTCAGATTACCGGCAATATCGCCATGCCGGGATTTACCGCCCCCAAGGTCATGTGGGTGGCCCGTCACGAACCTGAGATCTTCGCGAAGGTAACGCATGTCGTCCTTCCCAAGGCGTGGCTCAGGTTTCGTCTCACAGGCGCGCTGATCGACGATATGTCCGATGCTTCCGGCTCTCTCTGGCTCGATACCGGGCGGCGTCTGTGGTCCGACGCAGCCCTTGAGGCCTCCGGGCTGCGTCTTGCCGCCATGCCCGCGCTTTGTGAGGGAACGGCACCTGCCGGTCGGCTCGATGCGTCACTCGCCGCACGCTGGGGCATGAAAGAGGCACCGGTCTTCGCGGGTGGCGCAGGGGATAATGCTGCGGGTGCTGTCGGGCTTGGGGCCATTCACACGGGCGATGCCTTTCTTTCCCTGGGCACATCGGGAGTGATCTGGGTCACGACCGACAGCTTCCATCCGGGCGGCAACCACGCCATTCACTCCTTCTGCCATGCCGTCCCCGATCAATGGCATCAGATGGGTGTCACACTCTCGGCAGCGGCCTCGCTTGCCTGGTGGTCGCGTGTCACCGGCCTTGATGAAAAGACCCTCCTTGCCGAATTGCCCGACGCCCCGCCTGCCCCCTCGCCCGTGTTGTTTGCCCCTTATCTGTCGGGCGAACGCACGCCGCATAATGACGGCACGGTACGCGGCGGATTTGTCGGGCTTACGCAGGACACGACACGCGCCCAGATGACGCAGGCCGTGCTTGAAGGCGTCGCCTTCTCGTTTCGCGATGCGCTCGAGGGACTCGCCGAGTCCGGCACCGTGATCACTGAAGCGGATGTGATTGGCGGAGGGTCGCGCAGCCCGCTCTGGACCGCCATTCTCGCCAGCGTTCTGGGGGTCAGGCTGCACCGTCTGGCTAATGGCGAGCAGGGCGGCGCGTTCGGTGCAGCACGGCTCGCCCGCATTGCCGTTACGGGTGAGGAGGTCGCTAGTGTGTGCCTGCCGCCAGAGCGTGTGGCCACCATCACGCCGGATGAAACGCTGAGTGGCCCCTATCGTGCAGCCTACGCACGGTACAGAGCGCTTTATCCGGCGCTCAAATCCATCCCCTGATCATCCCACGCCGGAACGAGCAGGCGCCGGCGACGGCTTGAAGACGTTTCTCAGGGCTCGGCCGGACAGACCCGGCCAATAAATCGCTGCAACACGGCAAGCCCACCGCTCTCGATCAGGGTGGAATGGCTGCCCTGTTGCGTCGTCCAGATCTGCTTTGGCTCGGGGGCGGCCTCGTATACTGCAAGGCTCTGGGCTGGTGGTACCGTATGGTCCTGTACTGTGCGCATCACCAGCAGCGGCATTTTCAATGCGGGAATACGCCCTAGCGTATCGAAGCGGCTGCGCAGGAGAAGCCGGACAGGCATGTAGGGATAACGCGAAGCCGCCACATCCACGATGCTTGTATAGGGCGCATCCAGAACCAGCCCGACTGCCGGGAAAGCCAGAGCCGTGCGCAGGGCCACATTCGTGCCCAGAGACTCACCATACAGAATGATCTGTCCCGGCCTGATGCCCTGCTGACGCAGGAACGCCATCCCGGCAGCGGCATCCATCATCAGACCCGCTTCTCCCGGTTTGCCGGGATTACCGCCATAGCCGCGATACTCGACAGCCAGAAGCCCGGTGTTTCCTTGAGCCATAAGGGCCAGGCGGCGCGCCCGGCTGGTAATCGTCCCGGCATTGCCGTGCAGATACATGATGACCGGCCCCTGCCCGACCGGCGGCCGGTAATAGGCTGAAAGCGCCAGCCCATCCTGCGTGTGCAGGGCGACGCGACGCGCGCCGTCGATCAGATCATCGGGGCTGGCGAGGGGTGTGGTGTCGGCAGGGAAAACCAGACTGTCCTGACGCAGGTACAGAAACGCCCCCATGACGAGATAGGCAAGAATGACGAGACCGACAAAAAGGGAGAGATATCTGATCAATTCAAGGGTCTCGGAACCAATGCGACGATACAAGCGTAAGCAGGGAGATGTGACCTGCCCATCCCCATATTGTCGAGAGCCGGATCGATGAAATATTTATGGCCCGTACCCGTTTTTCTAGCTTTCCTCTGTACTGCCGTGATGGTGCAGGCTGCCGACAAGGCTCCCCCCAAGCCACTGCGCAGCTATCAGCATCTCTGGACGGATGATAACGGCGTAAGCCACATCGCCCGTTGTCCGGTGTCGAATTTCTTTCTGAAAAGCATGTCGCCACCTGCCGGACCTCAATGGCAAGACCCCATGGAGCCCCAGACAGCAACCGTGATGATGACCGTGCAGCCGCAGCACTGGAATGGCGCGTGGCATCCCGACCCCAAGCCGCAATGGATTATCCCGCTCAAGGGGCGCTGGTGGGTGCGCGCCATGGACGGCACGCGCGTCGAAATGGGACCGGGCGATATTCTTTTCGGTGAGGACCAGAATGTGCGCCCCATGGAAAGCGGCCCCTACAAGGGCAAGAAGGGCCATGACGCCGGCAATGTGGGTGATGATGAAGTAACACTTCTTGTCATTCAATCGGCCAACCCACCTGAGCGCAACAAGCCTTGCCGCTACCACTGAGGGCCCTGCCCCTTCGTCACATCCGGCCTGACGCCCCGCGAGCTACGATCGGGCGGAATCGCGCAAGGGCCATGAACTGTGTCATGATCGCGCCATGACCAGACGTGTGATCACCTCTATCGATGTTGCCCGTCATGCCGGGGTTTCTCAATCGGCCGTCTCCCGCGCCTTTTCCACGACGGCCAGCATCTCGCCGGCCATGCGTGAGCGCGTTTTCAAGGCGGCGGAAGAACTCAACTACAAGCCCAACCGCATACCGGCCATCATGCTGACCGGCCGTTCGGGCATGATCGGCGTCATCGTCGGCGGGCTTGGCAATCCCCTTTACGGTTATGCGCTCGAAAAGCTCTCCGCAGGCATCAGGGAGGCTGGTTTTCAGGTCCTGCTGGTTCAGGTCATCGATGACGTGACGCTCGATGCCGCCCTCGACCAGCTTGCAAGCTATCGCGTGGACGCCCTTATCACGGCGCTGGCAATCGGCACTGAAGAGACGGTTCAGGCCATCTCGGCCCTGAATATTCCGGTCATCTGCTTCAACTCGGCGCTGACGGGGCCCGGAATCTCGTCGGTGCAATCCAGCAACATGAAATCCGGCCATCACGCGGCCACGCTTATGCATGGTCTCAAGGTGAGACATCCCGTCTGGCTGGCTGGCCCTGTCCAGAATGCTGCATCCCGCGCGCGCGAAGCCGGGTTCATGCAGGGCTGCGCCGAACACGCGCTTGAGGTCACCCGGATTCAGGGGGCCGATGACTATCAATCGGGGTTTGACGCCATGTCAGCCGCCCTCGCACAGGGGCATCGTCCTGACGGGGTGTTCGCCAGTAATGACCTCATGGGGTGCGGCGCACTGGATGCGATAAGGCAACACACCGATCTGCGTTGCCCGGAGGATGTCGTGGTGATTGGCTACGACAATATCCCGCAGGCCGCATGGCAGGCCTATCAGCTCAGCAGCTTCGACCAACGCCCCGATGCGCTCGTTACCGCAGCTCTGGACATTCTTGCCCGGTCCTTCTCCACCCCGGATGAGCGTCTGTCCGAACGTCACGAGATCGAAGCGGAACTCGTGCTCAGGCGCAGCACCGGGCGAGTGTAATTCATCCTGTAACACTTGAATCCTGCAACCATCTTTCCTTCTGGCGTTAGTTTGCATAGCTATGCATTTTAGGCCGGAATGAGGAGGCTCTGTGCTCCCGTCCGGCCGTCCCAGGAGATTGCCTCATGACAGACCGTTCCTTCCGTTCGATCCTGACCGGATCCTTTTCCACCCCCTGCGCCAAGAACCCCACCGTTGCGATGATGGAAGCGGGTTACGCCAAGGCCGGTATCGACGCCCGCTACATCAATTGCGATGTCAAACCGGAGAATCTGGCTGCCGCTATTGCTGGTGCAAAGGCGATGGAGTGGGCGGGATTCAACTGCTCCATCCCTCACAAGATTGCCGTGATCGATCATCTCGATAATCTGGCTGAGTCAGCCAAAATCATCGGCGCGGTGAATTGCGTGCAGATCCGTGACGGCAAACTGACCGGCAACAACACGGATGGAAAAGGCTTTCTGGCATCCTTGCGCAAGGTGACAGCACCTGAAGGCAAGACCATCGTCATTCTGGGCGCGGGAGGGGCCGCACGGGCCATTGCTGTGGAACTGGCCCTCGCCGGTGCCGCCAGAATCACCATTGCCAATCGCAGCCCCGACAAGGCTCAGGCCATTGCCCGGCTTCTAACCGAAAACAGCGATATCGAGGCCCATGCCACGACATGGGAGGGCGAGTTCGTCGTTCCTGAAGGCACGGATGTGCTGATCAACGCGACATCCATTGGTCTGGGCGATGCTGAGGCAATACCCGCCGTCAAGGTTTCGAGCCTTGGTCATGCTTCCATCGTGGCCGATGTCATTCCCAACCCACCCATGACAAAGCTGCTGCGTGAAGCAAAGGCACAGGGCTGCCAGACGCTCGACGGCCTCGGCATGCTGGTCAATCAGGGCATCATCGGGGCGGAACTCGTGCTTGGTGCAAAGCTCTCGCCAGACATCATGGAAAAGACACTCGCCACCCTGTTCGGGGCGCAGGACTGACCCCAAACGTCGATGAAGCCAAGAGAGCGCCATGCTGACACGGCGCCTCTCAGGCTCCTGGCACCACACGCAACGCGCACCCGTCGAGGAGCAGGATGATGACTGACTCACATGACGCGCAGCCGCCATCGCACCCCGAGACTGTCGAAGTGGCCCTGCGGCGCCTTGAAAAAGCGCCCGACCAGCGTGACCACGCGCATCGTATGGTGGCCCTCGCGGCAGCCATTGCTGCCATTGGCGGACTGCTTTTCGGCTACGATACCGGCATCATCGCCTCAGCACTGATCTATATCACCCATAGTTTCAGCCTCGACAGCACGGGACAACAGGGCATCGCCGCGGCACTCAATCTGGGTGCCGTGTTCGGGGCAGTCATGAGCGGCCCGCTTTCAGACAGGATCGGCCGTCGCCCTTCGGTGGTAAGTGCCGCACTGGTCTTTATTCTTGCCTCGCTGGGCTGTGCGCTCTCACCAGATGAAACATGGCTGATTGTCGCGCGCTTCGCGCTGGGCTGGGCCATAGGCGCCACAACACAGATCGTCCCCGTCTATGTGGCTGAACTGGCCCCGGCCGAGCGTCGTGGCGGGCTGGTTTCACTCTTCCAGCTTGTCTTCTCGCTTGGGCTGCTCGTCGCATTCTTCACAGGGTATTTTCTCGCCGGACCTGCCGATTGCTGGCGCCTGATGTTCGGGCTTGGTGTCATCCCGGCGATCTTGCTGGCTCTGGGCATGATGTTTCTGCCCGAAAGCCCGCGCTGGCTGCTCGAACATGGGCGCGAGGCGCAGGCTGTGGCCGTGCTGTATCGCCTGCGCGGTCATCACGAACCCATCCGTCAGGAGCTTGACGCCTTGCGTGATGCGCAAGCGAAATCCGCCGACATACCCGGCTGGTCGGCCCTGCGTGCACGCTGGCTCCGCCCGGCGCTGATTGCTGCCATCGGGCTTGCTGCGCTGTCACAGCTTTCGGGCCCGAATGTGATTGTCTATTATGCGCCGATCATTCTTTCCGAGGCCGGGCTGGGCCATGCGGCCTCGCTTCTCACTTCGGTCGGCGTGGGGGTCACATCGACAATAACCACCCTCATGGGGATCATGCTGATCGACCGTGTCGGCAGACGACGCATGCTGCTGGTCATGCTTCCTTTTGCTGCCCTCGCCCTGTTCGGGCTTGGGGCCTTGTTTCTTGACCACGCGCCCCTTGGCGGAACACGGCTCGTCCTCGTCATTATTGCGCTGCTGGCCTATATCTTTTTCAATTTCGGCTCGCTCTCCGTCGCGGTCTGGCTGATCGCCTCCGAGGTTTTTCCGCTGATCATACGCAGCAAGGCCATGGGGCTCGCCAGCGCCACGGTCTGGCTGTCTGACACGCTGGTCTCGCTGTTCACCCTGTCACTGGTTCATGATCTGGGGCGCAGTGGCACATTCTGGCTTTTCGGCGCTATCAACGCCCTCGCTTTCCTGTTCGTCCTGCGCTTTGTGCCCGAGACGAAAGGCACCACGCTCGAAGCTATCGAGACCCGTTTGCGTAAGGGGAATTTCCGCCCCTGATACGCTTCCTGCCCCGAAGCCGGTGGCCTGTAATTCAGACAGATTTCTGGCGTTTATCGGCAGCGCGACGCCAGAAATTGCACAGTACCATGCCCGTAATGCCAGCCAGCATACCGAACGCCGTAGAGCTGAGCCGCGTGGGCGGCAGCAGTGCCATCAGGATACCGCTCGACCCGCCAATGGCGAAGGCCATCGTACCCAGCAATGCCGAGGCCGCTCCCGCCTGATGCCCATGATGGGTGAGCGCCAGTACGTTGGCGTTGGGACCAATGAAGCCAAGCGTGAAGGTTGTGGTGATAATCAGCGCACAAAGTGGCCAGGGGTCGCTCTGCCCCACGATATGACTGGCACTGACCGCCAGCAGGATCAGCCCTGACACGAGGCAGGCCACAAGCCCTGCCTGCATGACCGTCGTGAATTCATAACGATGCGACAGACGCCCGTTGATCTGCGTTGCCAGAATGAATCCGCCAGCATTGATACCAAAGAAAATGGCAAAGGCGCGCGGCGTGAAACCGAGCAGATGCTCGAACAGCTGCGGCGCGTTGGAAAGATAGGCAAACATCACGAAGGTACTGAAGCTCGACAGGACAGCCGAGGACATGAATACAGGCTCACGCACCAGACTGACATAACGGCGCAGAATCTCGACCGGCGGCAGGGCATAACGCCGCTCAGGCGGGAGTGTCTCGGGCATGACGGTCAGCCAGAGCCCGGCCAGCAGGGCAGCGGCGACGGCGCCCGCCCAGAAAATCAGGCGCCAGCTGCCGAAGGCGAGGAAGATACTGCCCAGCGTGGGCGCAAGAATCGGCCCGACGCCGAAGACGAGGGTAAGCTGCGACATCAGGCGCACAGCCTCATGCCCGGTTGCCACATCGCGCACGATGGCACGCGGGATGACACTCGTGATGGCGCCCCCCAAAGCGGCAACCAGCCGCAGAAGACAGAACGACCAGTAGGAACTGGTTGTCGCGAGCGCGATGGTCGCGGCCACATAGATGGCCAGACCCACCACCATGGGCTTGTGTCGGCCAAAGCGATCGGAAAGCGGCCCCAGGCAGAACTGCCCGATGGCGAGCCCGATGAACCATGCTGCCAGCGTAAGCTGCGCAGAGCCTGGCCCCTGCCCCAGATCCTGTTCCAGCTGGGGAAAGGCTGGCAGATACATATCGGTCGAGATCGGACCGATCGTACTGACAAGCCCGAGCAGGATGATCTGCCCGGTGGAAAAACGTATGGCGGGTTGGGTCGATGAGGTCAGCACGGGAAAACCGGGTCCAATCAGTCTTGGCCATCGAGACACGAATACGAACCAAAGGCGCATGGCGCGCCCTGGCCGTCACCCGGAAGGAGGGCTGAGCCCGGTTTCTCAGGGGGAGTCGTGTCTGTCAGACATAGAAACCTCTTCTCCTCCTCCCCTGCCAGAAAGGCAACCAGCCTTTTTGCCCATACGCCCTGTGCCGCCTGCATATAACAGGTTTGTGTGGCTGCCTTGTTCTGCTGCGGAGCTTGACCAGCCCCTGCCCCGAGGATCGAGCGCCCTCACTGACGCGACCCGGATCGGGAAACCCTCATCGACGAGCGCTCCATGTCATGACAGGCGACCTGTGTCCTGTTCCTGCGGTCTGGCTCGCACATACGACAAGGGTGCATATTTTATTTATATTCGTCTTGTTTTTCAGAAATATTCCAATCAAATCATCAAATATATCATGATTCTATATGTCATATATAGACGAGCCGACCGAGAAATCGCTGATACGTTCTGTTCTGACGTTCATCATGATCATGACCGGAGCGTCCGGTTATGCGTGGGCCAATGCCCTGCCCCACTGCATCAGTTCTCAGGGAGTGGTGTCAGGCACCGGAGTGACCATCAATCGCGCCGAAGGATATTTCGACTGGCAAACAACGCATGAGGCATTCAGGTTTCACCCGATGTTCCACCTCGATTTCGTCTCCTGCATTCCCGATATCGTCTCATTCAATACCGGTGTGTTCGCAACACGTGACCGCCAGCTCTTCGAACTCAGTCCACAGGGTTTGAAGCATCGAGGAACTGGCAGGGCCTGCGATCCCGCATTTGACGATCAGGGTGAAACCAGACGTTGCAACGAATACTCGACAACAGCCAATATCTGCCTTGAGCGCGGTGTCGATCATGCTGTCATCTTCATCAAGAACCATCGCCCGCCCCGGCAACGCATTGAGCTCATCATCTCCAGAACCAGAGTCATACGAAGCTTCGCGTTTCTCCCCTCACCCGATGCGCCCGGAGGTCTCGTCAGTCTGATGATCGATGGGCGCACCGGCCATGATTGCATCACGGCTGACAGAAGCACGGTCAAGGCCAGCGCAGACGCCAAAGAGGGAACCAGCCGCCGCCCTTTCCTGCACGCGAGCTTTATCCCGTGCCCGGTTTGGGCTACGCCCTGCACAAAGAGAGTTCGCACAGGATAAGAGATCACATGCGCATAGCGATGATTGGCGGCGGTTATGTCGGACTGGTTTCCGGCGCCTGCTTTGCGGAGTTCGGCACCGAGGTCGTGATTGTCGAAGCGGATCAGGACAAGCTGGCCGCGCTCCGCGCCGGGTCCATTCCCATCTACGAACCGGGTCTCGACAAGATTGTCTCGGCCAATGTCGCAGCTGGTCGCCTCAGCTTTACCGATGATCTCGCCACCGCCATCGCGCAGGTCGAGGCTGTGTTCATTGCCGTGGGCACACCGACACGACGCGGCGATGGCCATGCTGATCTGACCTATGTGTATGAAGCCACGCGCCAGATTGCCCGTCATGCCCGTACGGGTCTGCTGGTTGTGACGAAATCAACCGTGCCGGTGGGCACAGGGCGTGAAGTCGCCCGCATCCTGCGTGAGGAACGCCCCGAACTCACCTTCAGCGTGGCCTCGAACCCGGAATTCCTGCGTGAAGGCAATGCGATCGGGGACTTCATGCGCCCTGATCGCGTCATCATCGGCATTGACGACACTGGCGCCGACAAGGGCGAAACTGCCAGCGCCCTCATGCGACAGCTCTACCGCCCGCTCTATCTGATCGAGACGCCCATCGTCATGACCGGTCTTGAGACGGCCGAACTGACGAAATACGCGGCCAATGCCTTCCTTGCCATGAAGGTGACCTTCATCAACGAGATGGCCGATCTTTGCGAAAAAGTCGGCGGCAATGTTCATGACGTGGCGCGCGGTATGGGCCTTGACCAGCGCATCGGTCGCAAATTCCTCCATGCGGGACCGGGCTATGGCGGCTCCTGCTTCCCCAAGGACACACGCGCCCTGACCGCCATTGCCCGTGATGCCGGGGCGCCCTCCCTTCTGGTTGAAGCCACGGTCTCCATCAACGAGTCCCGCAAATCGGCCATGGCCGAACGCGTGATCGCCCTGTGTGGAGGCACGGTCAAAGGCAAGAAATTGGCCGTACTCGGCCTGACGTTCAAACCCGACACTGATGACATGCGCGAGGCCTCTTCCCTTCCGCTCATTCATCGCCTCGTGGAAGAAGGTGCCATCGTTCAGGCTTTCGATCCGGAAGGTATGAAACCGGCCCGCCCCCTCCTGCCAGAGAGCGTGATCTACGCAAATTCTGCCCAGGAGGCCGCAACGGATGCCGATGCGCTGATCGTCCTGACCGAATGGAACGAGTTCCGCGCCATCCCGCCCGCCAGGCTCAAGGCCGCGATGCGCGGCAGGGTGATTGCCGATTTCCGCAATATCTGGGACCCCGCCACCCTGCGCGACGCAGGGTTCACCTACTGCTCCATCGGGCGGCCCTGAGCGGTCCCGCCCATGAATACGGCGAAGTCAGTGCCCTGACGTCACCGCACCTGGGTCGATCCGGTTTCTGTACCCATGTCCCTGACGCGGTACGGGCCGGAGTCAGGCATGGCAGGGGCAACGCCCCCTGCCATGCATAAGTAAAATGGTTCAGATTGCGCGTTTGGCCATGGCAGCGGCACGGGCTGCCGCTTTCTCTTCATCGGTCCAGATCTTGCGCTCGCGTATTTTCGGTACCTTGATCTGCTTGACCGGACCGCCGCCCAGCACGGGTGCTCGTGCCGTGGAATGGCGCGCCTTCTCGCAATGCCATTCATGGTTTTCATGCACGGTCAGTGCGCGTCCGATCGTGCGCTCCACATCGTGCAGCCAGGCGCGCTGCTCGGCGTCGCACAGGGTGATGGCCCGCCCGCTCCGTCCTGCACGGCCCGTACGGCCAATACGATGGACATACGCCTCAGGCAGGCTGGGCAGATCGTGATTGACCACATGCGTCACCGTATCGACGTCGATACCGCGTGCGGCGATATCCGTGGCGACAAGAACCCGTGCACGGCCTTCGCGGAATGCTTCGAGCGCCCGTTCGCGCTGACCCTGCGACTTGTTGCCGTGCAGGGCTTCAGCCGTGATGCCCGCTTCGGTAATATGAGAGCAGACCTCATTGGCGATGTTCTTCTGAAGCGTGAACACGACAGCCTGCCCAACATCGGGGGCGCTGAGAAGCGATAGCAGAGCCGCCTTCTTGTGCTCCGCATCGAGAAACATGACTGTCTGCTCGATACGATCCACCGTGGTGGAAGGCGGAGCGATTTCCACCTTCGCCGGATCGCGCAGCAGGCTGTCTACCAGAGCTGCGATAGATTTCGGCATGGTTGCGGAAAAGAGGACCGTATGGCGCTCAACCGGCGTTGTGGCAACGATCTGCTCGATAGGCTTGGCAAAGCCCATATCGAGCATCTGGTCTGCCTCATCCAGCACCAGGGCTTCGAGAGTCGACAGGTCGCAAAGCCCCTGCTCGATCAGATCCAGCAAACGACCGGGCGCCGCGACGAGAATATCGACGCCTTCCTTCAGCGCATTGACCTGATGAAACTGGCTGACACCCCCGAAGATTGTGGTCACGCTGAAATCCAGATGGCGGCCAAATGCCTCAAACCCATCGGCAATCTGGCTGACCAGTTCACGCGTAGGCGCCAGAACAAGAACACGGGTACCGTTTTTCGGCGCGGGACGTGGGTCAGCAGCCAGGCGATGAAGCAGGGGCAGCGCGAAGGAGGCGGTCTTGCCCGTTCCCGTCTGGGCCATGCCGAGAAGATCACGGCCTTGCAGCAGCAGGGGGATGGATTGCGCCTGGATCGGCGTAGGCGTCCTGTAGCCAGCCTCGGCCAACGCCTTGAGGATAGCGGGCGCAAGGGCTAGTTCGTCGAATGTCATGGTCATGATGAAACAGCGCCTCCGGCGCACAAATTGGTTGCGCCTTGGCGGGCATTTAGACTGTGGGAGTGCTCTTTTGCGGGCGAATGGTCGTCGCGTCAACGCAATCGCGCATTCATGTCCTTATGGTCGTTTATTGTGGCAATAAGGATGCGTTTCACGCCTGTTGTGCCCCCTCGCACAATCCCCGGATCGCACTCTCCAGGGAAACGCGCCGGCGTAATACAGCCGATCCAGCAGGGCATTTACCCCCCCTTGAGGCGACAACAATGCCGAACGCGGGGCAACAGCTTATTCCTACCACCTGTCAGAAAAGCGGCGTGGCACACGCCCTAACTATGTCACCCCTGAAAAACCCCCTGTCAGGATGCATGCTCGCACATCCTCCGAGCGTCGATCACACCAACATACGGAGGCAATTTCTCCCAACTTATGGTGGTTTGCACCATATCAAAACAGACAAAGGCGGACACCGCTCAGGAATAATAAATTTGGCATGTTTTTTGCACGGTTGAGATCATGATCAAGATCCCACCCCTTTCAGGCTTCGGTTCCGACGGATTTACGGGCGTTACGCTCGGCGAAGCCGTGCGCGCGGAGCAGGTGCCGGAACTGGTAATAGGTCAGCCCCAAAGCCGTGGCGGCCTGCTTCTGGTTAAAGCGCGCGTCACTCAGAGCATGTTCGATCAGGGCACGTTCATAGGCGCGCGTGGCTTCGGTGAAGGTCAGCCCCTCAGGGAGGGAAGCAGACAAAGGCGCGGATGGGGCTTCACGCGAGGCCGGCGCGGCGGCGTCCTGCACGATGCGCTCCGTCATGACGGGCAGGTTCGTGGCCGTCGCTCCTTCAGGGGCGAGAGGTCGCAACCAATCAGGACCATTACGGAAGGGGTCGAACACGATGTCATCGAGGGGGCGCTCAGGACGCTCCATACGATAGACGCTGCGCTCCACAACGTTGCGGAGCTCCCGCACATTGCCGGGCCATTCGTACTGCATGAGACGCTCGCGGGCCCTGTCGCTGAACCCGGCGAAAAGCTTGCGACCGAGGCTTGCGGTCATACGGGTGGCGAAATGCTCGCAGAGTATCAGGATATCCTCGTGTCGGGCGCGAAGGGGCGGCAGCATGACCACATCGAAGGCGAGACGATCGAGCAGATCGGCTCGAAAATCACCCTTGCGGGCCATGTCGGGCAGGTCGGCATTGGTTGCGCCGATAATGCGGACATCGACATGGATGGTCTCGTTCCCGCCCACGCGCTCGAAGCTGCCATACTCGATGACACGCAGGAGCTTTTCCTGAACCGCCATGGAAGCCGAGGCAATCTCATCGAGGAACAGCGTGCCACCATGCGCCTGCTCGAAGCGCGAAAGCCTGCGACGCTGGGCCCCGGTAAAAGCGCCAGCTTCATGACCGAACAACTCGCTATCGAGGAGGGTATCGGGCAGGGCTGCACAGTTGAGCTTGATAAGCGGCCTGTCCCAGCGCGGCGAGAGCAGGGCCAGTCGTGCAGCCACGAGCTCCTTGCCTGTACCGCGCTCGCCGATGATCAGCGCCGGCCGATCGAGCGGTGCGAGACGCGAGATATGGTCGAGCATCTCCAGAAACGCGGGAGATTGTCCGATCGGTGTCGGATTTTCTTCGTTTCTGGCAGATCGCGCCATTTTATGGCCAGTCTCATCCGTGGTGTTGCAAGAACTCTATCTTTCACCCCGGATCGTTACGCTTGCAAGAGAAGCCTGTGTTCTCCTGCCCCGATTTCCTGTTAAATTCGTTCCAGCAAAGAAAGATCGTCACATGGGTATCTTCTCCCGCCTTGCGGATATTGTGAACTCCAACCTCAACGCCATACTGGCCAGCGCCGAAGACCCGGAGAAAATGATCCGGCTGATCATCCAGGAGATGGAAGACACGCTGGTTGAGGTACGCAGCCAGGCTGTCACCATGATTGCCGAGCGCAAGGGGCTTGAGCGTCGTGCACGCACGATGGTGCAGGAGGAAGACGAGTGGCTGCGCAAGGCTGAACTGGCCCTGACCCGCGACCGCGAAGATCTGGCCAAGGGCGCACTTGCCGCCAAGGCCACCATCGAGCAGTCGCGCAAGACGCTGGAGCAGCAGATTGCACAGGTCAATGAAAGCCTTGACCAGCAGCACGACGATATCGGCAAGCTGCAGGCCAAGCTGGCGGACGCGAAATCCCGCGAGAAATCGCTTTCGCTGCGCCACAAGGCTGCGACCAATCGCATCAAGACACGCGAGCGCCTGTATGACACGCGCGTGGAAAATGCCTTCAACCGCTTCGAGCAGGTCGAGCGTGCGCTTGACGCCCTTGAGGGGAAGGCCGAAGCCTATGATCTCGGCCGTGGCCCCGGTGGCACACGCAAGCCGAGCCTGCAGGAAGAACTGGCGGGCCTCGAAACCGATATGGCGGTCGAGAACGAACTCGAAGCGCTGCGCGCCAGAATCAAGAGCCGTCAGGGATGAGGACAAGCATGAGACGCGTTGCAAGCAAGGATAGGCCGTCATGAGTCATGGTTCCGGAACCGATCTGGGTGATCTGATCGGCCTCGCTGCGGTTGTGATGCCCTTTGTCATGGTCATGTATATCGTGACCATCCGCGCGCGTTCGAAAGCAACGGCCAGCAAGTTGCAGGAATCGGACCTCGCTGCGCTCAATATGGCGCATGTGCAGGCGCGCCGCCTTGAAGAACGTGTCGATCAGCTCGAGCGTATTCTGGACGAGGATGTCCCTGGCTGGAGAACGCGGAGCTTTTCATGATGGCAGACTGTCTGTATCGCCGCCCCGCCTCTCGTCACACGCGCCGCGTGGCGCTTGCGGCCCTGCTTCTGGCTGGCCTGGCACCGCTCGGGCCGGGAGGGGCCGGGTTTGACGGCCATGCCATGGCTGCCCCGGCTCATGCCGGTTCGTCCGTTGTGATGGATGCTGAGGATCTCGATCTCAGCGTGCCCTGCCTGGGGCGCTTCGAGATCATGGTCGATCCGGCCATGAGCGACGGGGTATCGATCGACAGCTCTCCCTCGGGTGGGGCGCATCTGACCATGCGCACAGGCAAGACGCAGGGATCGTCCAAGGTTCTGATCACCAGCCGGACCTGTGCTCCCAATGCTCGCGTCTCCATTCTGGTCGCGCCGAATGTCGGGGTGATGATCCATGACAGTCATGACACCCATATCATCATTCACGGCACGCTGGCCTCGCTGGAGGCCAGCCTTGAAGCCGGTCAGCTCGATGCCGACACCATCCAGTCGCTCGATCTGAGCCTGCGTGGCACCGAGCAGGTCCATATCGCCAGCCTCAACCGCGCCGCGCAGGTGGTCGAGACCGGGGCTTCGGGTCTTGTCGTCGATCATGCCAATCTCGATGCCTTTTCAGCCCAGCTTTCCGAGACCAGCCATCTGACCGTGACGGATGGCCGTTTCGACGTGTTGACCCTCATGGTCGAAAACGCCGCCAGCGCCCGCCTTGGGGGGAGCGCCAATACGGCCACCGTCTCCGCCTCGGGCACAGGGCTCGTCGCCATACCAACAGTGAGCGGTGCCCTGACACGCACGGGCAACGTGCAGATCGGCCCGGTCGCATCGCCACCGCCCAATGGGGGACCAACACCCCAGAGCCCCTCTGCTCCGACAGCCACACCGCCCGCCCCCCCGGTTCCCGGGGACAAGACCCTGCCGCAGGATCATGCCGCGCAAGGGAGCGTTCCCCAGGATGGCGCTACCCGCAATGGCGTCCCTCAGAGCGGTGCCACAACGGGAGGCGCTTTTCCTGCCGGAATACCGCAGGGCAGCCCCGTGCAAGGCAATGGGGTTTCTGGCTCGACACAAATGGCTCCGCAGGGCATGACGCCCCCCAGCACACCGCCCCTTCCCCCGGAAACATCAGGCCAGAATGTGCCGACACCGCCCACACCGGCACCTGCTACGGAAAATCCGGGCCAGAGCCGCACGGCAACAGCACCCGCTACGGGCTCGACTTCGGGCGTCGCTACGCCCCCTTCCGCCTCGCCCTCTGTCGCGACGGTACCGAACACGGGTGTTGCGCCCCAAAGCCCAACAGCGGGCACACCGGGAGGAGCCCATAACGCTCCCGATAGCGCCGGGCAGCCCTCAGGCACGAACACGCCCCCCACGCAGCCCGTGACGAATGGCGCAGCCCAGACCAGCCCGCAGAATTCCTCAGGCACGGCGACGCGTAGGACAGGAAGCGTCACGCCCGCCACCCCTGACGCTCCCGCCGCATCAAAGGGAGATCAGACGAGGTGATCCGCCTGCCCGTGCCCCGTTATCCGTATGCAGCCGCAAAACGGATCCTGCCACAGGCCATAGGCCTTATGGGTCTGTGCACCCTGCTTCCCATCACGGCCCTTGCCGATCCGACACTTTCGAGTTCGGCCCTTTTGAGCGCAGCCACGCCTCAGGCGCTTCTTGATGCAGCCCCCTATACGCTGCGCCTGAACACCTCATGCACGTCGGCCATCACGATCGAGGGGGCCAGCGAGGTTCAGGGTGACGCTGCCCTGCTGGAGGACCGGGATGGTGGGCAGATGGCAGGGCTGACGATTGCCGGCTCGGGCCATGAAACAACTGTCGATGGCAATCAGTGCGAGCGTGCCTCAACCCTGCATGTCAGGCCGGGTACAGCCATCATCGCGGCCATGCGTGGCTTTGGTTCGCTGCATATTTCCGGCGTCAACGGGCCGGTTTCGCTCACTCAGCGTGGCAGCGGCACGATTTCCATCGATCAGGCAACGGCGCTTGTACTGAACGAGAACGGCTTTGGCAGTTTGCGGCTCGGCTGGCTGAACGGCCCCGCCACCCTAACCACTTCAGGCAGCGGCAGTGTCACGATTGCCCGCGTAGATGCCTCACATCTTGCAGCGGATTCGGGAGGGTTTGGCTCCATCACCCTCAATGCCGGGACCATCGGGGCCCTCAACGCCGATATTCATGGCTCCGGGCATCTGAAATTCGGCGGGACAGTCGGCACGGCAAACCTTGTTGCTTCGGGCTATGGCGGGATCGACATCGACAGGGTGACGGGCGAACTGCATCAGGAAGCCCATTCGCCAGCGACGATTTCACTCAATCATGCGTCGACCTTCCGCAAATCGGCTCATGCAAGCCATGCTATCCTCACCCTGCCTGATGGCACCGTCATCACGGCCCATAGTCTGACGCGGCCCGACGGCACGGTTATCAGCTTTGACAATGATGAAAGCGACGACCGTGCCACAGCCGGGGATGACGCGACACCGCGTCACGGCCATCGGCGATGGCTGGGCTGGGGCATGCTGGCGCTGCTCCTTATCGTGTTCCGTCGGCGTATCGCAGGCTTTGTACCTGTGGATTTTCTGTCGCGCATCCGGCGTTCTGCCGGCTCGTCCCGTGCGCCCCAGCCCTTGGCGGCGAGCGCACCGGAAATTGCTGCACTGGAAGCCCGTTTGCAGCGTCTCGACAAACGCTTGAGCGATATCGAGCAATGCGTGACCTCACGCAATTTCCACCTGCATCGCGAATTTCATCATCTCGCCAGAAATCACGGGTGATGCAGATCGTGCCTGGCGGCGACAGGACAACCGACGCCTGCGTGCAGTCAGCGGGTCCGAACTGCGGCCCAACGAAAGAAGGACAAACGTCATGAGCCGTATCAGCCTGGGCGTTTTTCTCGTCCTAACCATATCGCCCGCCCTTGCAGAAACGAGCTTGCCCACGACACCGGAGGCCGCACTCACTGCCGCACCGTATACGCTGCATATCGAGGCGGGATGTGCAGCGCGGATTCATGTCCGGGGTGCCGGGGCACTCCAGCAGAATGCCGACATGCAGGAGGTGCCAGCGGGTCTCTCCTTCGAGGCCGGACACCACGACGCCTGGCTGACCGGCAATGCCTGCGGTCAGGATGCCACAATTCAGCTGCGCGAGGGCGCAGCCATTGTCTCCACCGCGATGAATTACGACAAACTGGATATCGACTGGGTCAACGGGCCGCTTTCCCTGCGTCAGGGCCGGGGCGATATCTCGGTCGACAAGGCGAGCGCCCTTCTGCTGAGGGGCAGCGGTCCGGGCGCCCTTTCCCTGGGCACACTGAATGGTCCGGCAATTCTTGCCACCTCCGGGCCGGGCGAGGCGCAAATCGATACCGCGACTGCGCCCTCGGTCGTGATCGGCACGACCGGCCCTGGCGATGTCGTCATACGCGGTGGCACTATCGACCAGCTTGCCGTGTCGCTGTCCGGTCCGGGTGACGCCATCTTTGACGGCGTGGCACGCAACGCCACGCTACGCACCAGCGCTTCGGGCGATATCCGTGTGCATCAGGTGCTGGGAGACGAGCACGCCCATTCGAGCGCGAGCGGCAGCATCGAAATTGCCATGCCGTCCGGCCATGGCGAGCGCTTTACCGGCGTGGTGCGCAACAGCAACACGAATAATGGGACCCGCATTACGCCTGACGACATGCGTCTGGCCGATGGGACACGCATCAACAGCCATCGCCTGATCAAGCCCGATGGCACGATCATTGATTTCGATGCGCTGCGGCGCATGGGGAACGAGAGTGTTCACGTCTCCACCCCCGAACCGCCCGAGCCTCCAGAGCCACCAGAACCTCCCGAGCCACCGGAAGCGCCAGTCACGTCGGGGGCGACCCATGTCAGCACGCAACATACGCCCTCCAGCTCAGGCAAATCCGGGCTGAGCCTCCCTATGTTGTCCGATGACAGCGGAATGGTCTCCGGGCTGGTTGCGCTGGCTGTGCTGGCCATTGCCTTGATGCGTCGGCGTCTCATCCCGAAGATCATCGCGGCCCTTCAGAGCCATCATCCGGCGCTTGCCCGCAAGGTCGAGCCTTTCCTTCTGTCGCTCATGACCCGCGTGTCAGACCCGATGCCACAAACCCAGCTTCCGCAGTTGCTTGATCTGACAGAGCGTCTGCAAAAACTCGACAGGCGTGTAGGGGCCGTCGAGACCTGCGTCACCTCGCGCGACTTCCACCTGCATACCCAGTTCCGCGATTTGGACCGCCGTCAGAACGGAGCCTGACCGCCCCTTCTGACGCACATGCCCTACTGTCCGGAAGCACGTGAGAGGGCTGGCGGAATTCCGCCCTCTCACACCCCGTCTCCCCAATCCGGTTTGTTGCAACTGCCATGCGCAGAAAGGCAGACGATCGGGGTGCATCCTTGCGTCACAGAGGGCTTTGACGTAGCGCGTCAGGCAGGCTAGGGCTTGAAGCATGACCTTCCCTGATGGCAGCTGCTGACCGTGAATTTCCTACTCGATCCCGTTGCGGCCATCGGGCGTGCCTTTCTCGGCATCGTGCGCAAGGCTGGTGCTCTGGCGCTTTTTGCCCTGGCAGGCCTGTCGCATCTGCTGCGACCGCCCTTCTACTGGGGCGTATTCTTCAACAGTCTGATTGAAATCGCCTTCTATTCGCTGCCAGTCGTGGCGCTGACCGCGATTTTCTCCGGCGGCGTGATCGCGCTTCAGTCCTATGCGGGCTTTGCCCAGTACCATGTGCAGAGCGCCATCGCAGGCATCGTCGTTCTGGCCGTGGTGCGTGAACTTGGCCCGGTTCTGGCCGGTCTGATGGTGGCGGGCCGCGTCGGTGCGGCCATGTCAGCCGAGATCGGCACCATGCGCGTCACCGACCAGATCGACGCGCTGCGAACCCTTTCGACCGACCCGATGAAGTATCTGGTTACGCCGCGCCTTCTGGCTGGTACGCTGGCCCTGCCCTTTCTGGTGCTTATTGCCGATATTCTGGGCGTGCTCGGCGGCTTTACCGTTTCGGTTTCCAAGCTCGGCTTTGACCCGCAGAACTACATTATCGCCACGTTCAACGCGCTCAAGCCGCTGGACGTGCTGGTCGGTCTTTCCAAGGCGGCAGTGTTCGGGTTCATCATCAGCCTGATGGGCTGCTATCATGGCTATACCAGCCGTGGCGGCGCCGAGGGTGTGGGATCGGCCACCACGGCAGCGGTCGTAGCCGCCTCGATCCTGCTTCTCGCTTTCGATTACCTCCTGACGGATCTGTTCTTCGCCCAATGAGCGCCCTGCCCAAGATCCGCATTCGCGGCCTGACCAAATCCTTCGGCTCCAAAACCGTACTGGATGGCATCGACCTCGATGTCGAAGCCGGAACGTCAATGGTGATTATCGGTGGTTCAGGCAGTGGAAAATCGGTGCTTCTGCGCTGCATCCTCGGTCTGATCACCCCGGATTCCGGCACGATCGAGATCGACGGCGAGAACGTGCTTACCGCCCCCCCCGCACGACGCGATGCCCTTGTCGAGCAGATTGGCATGCTGTTCCAGAATGCTGCGCTGTTCGACAGCATGAGCGTGGCCGATAACATCGTGTTCGGCCTGCGCGCCAAAGGCCGCGGCAAGACTCATCGCTTGAGCGCGGCACAAGCCCGTGCCCAGGCCGGTGATATTCTCAAACAGGTCGGGCTCGATCCCTCGGTAGGGGCACTCGCGCCTTCCGAGCTGTCGGGCGGTATGCAAAAGCGCGTGGGGCTTGCCCGCGCCATTGCAGGCACACCCAACATCCTGTTCTTTGACGAGCCGACAACCGGCCTCGACCCCATCATGGGGGCTGTGATTGACGGGCTGATCGTGGATTGCGTCAAACGCCTTGGCTCAACCGCCGTCGCCATCACCCATGACATGGCCTCGGCGCAGCGTATCGGCGACCGGGCGGCTATGCTCTATCACGGCAAACTGGTCTGGCAGGGGCTGGCGTCAGAACTGATGAACAGCGGAAACGCGATGGTCGATCAGTTTACCCATGGCCGCAAGGATGGGCCGATCGGGATGGAATTGCGGCGTTAGGGGACAAAGGGGCGTTCTTTTTTGCAAAAAAGAACCAAAAAACTCTTTCTCGTAAAGGGGATCAAACCCCCCGCTTTTTCTCTGACTAGAATCTGAGAGTCTTTTTGCTTCTTTCTCCTCGGAAAAAGAAGAACCTCCTCCCCGTTCTTGTTATGTTTCCCCATCTGCCCTATCTTCCGATCTGAACCCCAGACCGGAAGATGTTCCTCATGGCCAAGCGTCCCACAGCCCGTTTCGTATGTCAGGCCTGTGGGGCAGTCACCAGCAAATGGTCGGGTCGCTGCGATGCCTGTGGCGAGTGGAACACCATCGTTGAAGAGGCCGTCGAGCCTACCAGTCGTGAAACACGCAAGCGCGCCGGTCGCCTCACGCTCATGCATCTGGATGGCGATCTTACTCCCCCGCCACGCATCCAGACCTCGATTGCCGAATTCGATCGTGTGCTTGGCGGCGGTCTCGTTCCGGCCTCTGTTGTGCTGGTGGGCGGTGATCCGGGCATTGGCAAATCCACGCTCCTGCTTCAGGCCACCTGTGCTTTGGCGCAGGCAGGCCGGCGCGTTCTGTATGTGTCGGGCGAAGAAGCGGTGGACCAGATACGCCTGCGCGCGCGCCGCCTGAAACTCGATGCGCCGACGCTCGATCTGGCAGCCAGTATCAATGTGTCCGAAATTGCGGGTTCGCTGGAGCAGGACCGCGTTCATCATGTGGTGGTTATCGACTCGATCCAGACCATGTGGCTCGAGACGATCGAGAGCGCGCCGGGCTCTGTCGCTCAGGTGCGCGCCTGCGCTTTCGAGCTGATCCGACTGGCCAAGACGGTCGGGTTCTCGCTCGTTCTGGTCGGTCATGTCACCAAGGAAGGCGCGTTGGCAGGCCCACGCGTGCTCGAACACATGGTCGATGCGGTCATGTATTTCGAAGGCGATCGCGGTCACCAGTTCCGCATCCTTCGTGCCGCCAAGAACCGCTTTGGTGCGACAGACGAAATTGGCGTGTTCGCCATGACCGATACAGGGCTGACGGAAGTCCCCAACCCATCGGCCCTGTTTCTGGCAGAGCGGCGCGGCAATATTGCGGGATCGGCGGTTTTTGCTGGCATGGAGGGCACACGCCCCGTCCTGCTGGAAATTCAGGCCCTTGTCTCGCCCAAGGCCGGTGAAGGGGCAGCCAGACGTGCGGTGGTCGGATGGGAAACGGCGCGGCTCAACATGCTTCTGGCTGTTCTTGAAGCCCGCTGCGGCCTCAAGATGGCTGGAATGGATGTGCATCTCAACATTGCGGGCGGCCTGCGGATCAGTGAGCCCGCCTGCGATATGGCGGTTGCAGCTGCATTGATCTCGGCCGCGACGGGCGTACCGACATCGGCGGGCTCAACCTATTTCGGCGAGGTCGGGCTGTCTGGTGAGGTGCGTCAGGTCTCGCAAACGGATCTTCGCCTCAAGGAAGCCCAGAAACTTGGCTTCGCACAGGCCATTCTCCCCCGGCGTGTAGCCAGCGGAGGCGCACGCCCGAAACCTCATGAAGGTCTGGCGCTGAAAGAAATCGGTCATCTGAACGATCTGGTGGAGCTGTTCCAGCCGCTTGACGAGTAAGCGCATCGTCCTGAGCCGTCAGGCAATGAGCGTCCGCATAGGATGTGCCGAACAAGTGCAAAAGACTGCCCGGTAACCGGGGCACCCGCTCCTCTCCAGGCCTCGTGCGCAATCACCGCGCCAGGGTCGGCGTTATGGCAGAGGCAACCTCATAAGCACGAGATTTTTGAAAAGCCACGATCATGTGGCCCGAGCAGGACCGCGACACACCTTTTCCCACCGCCCTTGCAAAACCTGTTCAGGCCTGCTTCCTGACCGAAGAAGAACCGCAACTCAGAACCCGAAAAGGGCGAGGCAGGATTGAGGACGCATGACCCGAACACTGGTGGCTGAAACGCAGCAGGACACTGTGGTCAAGAAGAGCCTGTTTCGTGTCTATGCTGCGCCGATTGCCCATGAAGCCGAGGCACTGGCTTTTTTCGAGCGCGTGCGTGTGCCAGACGCCACTCATAATTGCTGGGCATGGCGCATCGGTGGGCGGTATCGCAGCTTCGATGATGGCGAGCCGGGTGGCACGGCGGGACGCCCCATTCTGCAGGCCATCGACTCACAGGAATTCGACCGGGTGGCGATCATTGTCGTGCGCTGGTTCGGTGGCATCAAGCTGGGCGCTGGCGGTCTCGTGCGCGCCTATGGCGGGGCAGCGGCTTCCTGCCTGAAACAGGGCGAGGCGGTTGAGATCGTGCCCATGCAACGTCTTGGCTTTCATGCCTCGTTCAGCCTGCTGCCCATCGTTCAGGCCAGACTGGCGGAGTGGGAGGCGACCCAGGAGAGCTGCTATTTCGATGAGACCGGAGCCACGCTCTCGCTGGACATTCCCCTCTCACGCTCCGGGGCCGTGCAGGCTGTTCTGCAGGATCTTCTGCGCGGCGGCCCGATCCGCGTGCTGGATGATGATGAGCAGGACCTTCCCGGTGAGCAGGATAATCCGGTACGTTAGCGGAACATCATGCAGGCGGTTTGACGCCTCTTCGTTTCCTTCCTACGGTAACATATCATGTTACGATCGTAGGATCCTTGTTCATGCCCGTTTTCAGACACGCTGCGGCTCTGGCAGCTGTTGCCCTTCCCCTTCTGTCTTCCACAGCGCTGGCTGCCCCTGCCAACCCGCTGTTTCAGGCAAGCCCGCTGCCCTATCAGGCGCCCCCCTTCGACAAGATCAAGGACAGTGATTACGTGCCGGCCTTTGAAAAGGGCATGGCCGACCAGCTGAAGGAAATGCAGGCGATCGCCAATAACAAGGCTGCGCCGACCTTCGACAATACCATTGTCGCCATGGAGCGTTCGGGCCAGTTGCTGAACCGCGCCCAGAGCGTGTTCTACGGTGTCTACTCGGCGGACAAGGACGACGCCATGGACGCTATCGACAGCAAGGAAGCGCCCAAGCTCAGCCAGCATCAGGATGAGATCTATCTCAATCCCAAGCTCTTCCACCGCGTCAAAACCCTTTATGACAACCGCGCCAAGCTGAACCTGAACGCCGAGCAGGCGATGCTGCTGGAAGTTTACTACCAGCAGTTCGTCCATTCGGGCGCTGAGCTGAATCATGCCGACCAGCAGAAGCTGCGCGCCATCAATACCCAGCTTTCCAAACTCGAAACCGCCTATAACCAGAAGCTGATTGCCAGCGCTAAAGCCGGTGCTCTGGTTGTGGACAAGAAAGAGGCGCTCGCCGGGCTCGATGACGGCGCCGTTGCTTCTGCCCAGAAGGCCGCCGAAGGGCGCAAGCTGGCAGGTAAATATGTCCTGCCGCTGCAGAACACGACGCAACAGCCCGATCTCGCTTCTCTGAGCGACCGTAGCACGCGTGAAGCCCTGTTCAACCAGAGCTGGACCCGTGCGGAAAAGGGCGACGCCAACGATACCCGCCAGACGATTGCAGAAATCGCCCAGCTGCGCGCCGAAAAGGCCGCCCTGTTCGGCTACCCCAATTACGCTGCCTATACGCTGTATGACCAGATGGCCAAGACGCCGGCAGCTGTGAACAGCTTCATCCATCAGCTTGTGCCGGCAACGGCGGCCGAACAGCATCGCGAAGCTGCCGAGCTGCAAAAGGCCATCGGTGAAGACCATCAGAATTTCACACTCAAGCCGTGGGACTGGAATTACTACGCCGAGCGCGTCCGCAAGCAGAAATTCGACCTCAACCAGAACGACGTGAAGCCGTATTTCGAGCTGCACACCGTGCTGACAGATGGCGTATTCTATGCGGCAAACCAGCTTTACGGAATCACCTTCGAGCCCCGCAAGGACATCCCGGTCTATAACCCCGATGTCATGGTTTTCGAAGTCAAGGACAAGGACGGCTCGCCGCTTGGCCTGATGTATTTCGACTATTTCAAGCGCGACAACAAATCGGGTGGCGCCTGGATGTCGAATTTCGTGGGTCAGAGCGACTTGCTGAAGACGCGTCCGGTTATCTATAACGTAGCGAACTTCACCAAGGCGGCGCCCGGCCAGCCGCAGCTGATCACGTCAGACGATGTGACGACCATGTTCCATGAATTCGGTCATGCGCTGCATGGTCTGTTTGCAAGCCAGACCTACCCCACGCTTTCCGGTACAGCGGTTGCGCGCGATTTCGTCGAGTTCCCCTCGCAGTTCAATGAGAACTGGGCGATGGATCCGAAGGTGTTCGCCCATTATGCCCGCCACTACAAGACCGGCGCCCCGATGCCGGCCGAACTGGTCGCCAAGATCAAGAAAGCCGCGCATTTCAATCAGGGCTATGCACTGGGTGAAATCGTGGCCGCAGCGCAGCTCGACATGTCATGGCACGGCCTCTCGGCCGATGCGCCGCGTCAGGATGTGGATCAGTTCGAAGCCAAGGCACTCAACGAAACCGGTCTCGATGTCGCGAACGTTCCGCCGCGCTATCGTTCGAGCTACTTCCTGCATATCTGGGGCAATGGATACTCGGCCGGATATTACGCTTATCTCTGGACCGAAATGCTCGATCAGGATGTGTTCTCGTGGTTCCAGTCGCATGGCGGCCTGACACGTGAAAACGGCCAGCGCTTCCGTGACATGATCCTCTCAAAGGGTCACACCATGGATTATGGCCCGATGTTCAAGGCTTTCTATGGCAAGGACCCTGAAATCGGTCCCATGCTGGCCCATCGCGGCTTGGTTTCTGACGGCAAGTAGAAAATATCATCGGCTCCTTCAGTACCGCTGAAGGAGCCGGTTCCAGCAAGGGCCGACGAGAGTACTGCAAAGAACGGGATGGCATGTCATGTGCCGCTTGATCCCCGCCCGCTGACGCGGCCTTTAACCGGCCCAAGCCAATTGAAAATAGAAAACAGTCTGGCTGCCGCTGCGATCACGACGCATCATGCAAAACGTCTTACGGGGACAGAAAGCGCGTTGGCAACCACATACGGACCACCATCGATAATCTGGACCGACAGCCGGGATGTCCCCTCGTAATGCCTTTGAGGCAGGGGAAGAAAAGCGTTTCCGCACGTCCAGCGCATCGTGCTACCTGTCTCATCCTGCCATCCCGAAAGTACTTCATCTTCCAGATGAGAGGTGACCGGGACAGACAGCCCCCCCTCGGTCAATACGACTGCGCCCACAAGAACCCCGAGCAGGCGCCTGTCATCGACGAAGGAGCCAATGGCATCGCACGGCCTGCTGGCCCGGCTCATCAGATACACTGCGCCAACGTGATGCGAGACGGGGAAGTGGATGACGTTCTGATCATCACAATGTCCCTCTATGACTTTCCCTTCGTCGGTCAGCAGGTATAGGCCGTGGTCCATTGTGAGCGTTGTTGCAGCTTGGGACGCAACGTCGTTCACGCATCCGGCTCTCTCGGCAAAGTGTCGATACAGCGGCTCGACAAAAGCCCGTGAGGTTTCCAGCGGGGCAGCCGCACAACGCCAGTCGGCGACCAGCCGGGTCGGCAGGGGTTCGGAGGGATGATAAAGCTGATGTTCATGACCCTGATCCATGAGAGTCTCACTCAGAACGCCATTAGCCCTGATGACCGAGTGGGGGTCAGTCTCGATATGGTAGTAATTATAGGATGGGATGGTTTTGTCGTAAAAAATACTCTTTCCATTGACCAACATGCGGACTGGGACAAACCTGCCTTGCAGGCACAGGCAATGCTCTGCCGTAATGAGCATATCCTGAAAGGGCACGTTCTCGGCGAGGGCGCCCTGACGCACCCGAACTGGCCAGCCAGCCAGATCATCAGGCAGTGAGGTGATCGCATTTGCCTGCCCGCAGCCGATAAATCGGATCGTTCTGATGGCGGTCTCTTCTCGATCGTGAACTGTGATCTCATCACCTGTCTTCAGGGTCTCGATCGGTTGATATCCAGATGGCGTTTCGATAACCGTGCCCTGAAGATAACACTCCTCAAGATCGATAATACGTGAGTATGGACCCATATAGCTCTCGATATTGGACATCAATATCGGCTGATCAACATAATCATAGGAAATATCGAAGAAATTGTCCATGATAATTATTTTTACGCCATGATCCTCACCATTTGGTATAAAATTGATCACGGTTCCAGAACTTCCGTTATAGGTTATGGTCGTCTTGAGGCACTCCGATGGATTGACCCTTATTGAAAAAGATCCCTCGAGATAGACCGGATTATTCACCAGTTCCGTAGTCGATTGCATGTCATTGTCATATATCGCGTTCAACAAATGCTCAGAGCATCCGTCGAGGATAAGCCATGCATCCGGACTGCTTCCGCGATAGACGAAGATGTCACTCCACCCCGCCGGTTCGAAACTGCTGGTTCTGAGCTCGTCCGAAAAGGAGTAATTGTGCATCATGGGAGGCGGTCTCTTTGCATAGCTCTTTTTTTGTTTTATGTAATTATCTCACAATATTTTTTTTATTATTGCAATACCAATAAGTATAAATAGTAACCGTTATCGGTGTTGTTTATAGATTACCCATTCAGCATCAAGTTCGTCCCAGCGACTCACGAATCACAGCGACGTCCAAAGATCGTACCTCGCGTTACGGCATAGGGGGCCTTGATAGCGACATTTCTGCATTCACCGCCACGCAACGTCAGTGACACTGGCACGCTTCACCGGGAATCATCTCTCTGCGTCCCTCTCCAGAGGAAGGCGTGCGGTCCAGTCTGCCATCAGGCTCAGGAATCATGGTCGAAACATGACGGTTGTAGCGAGACAAATGGCAGAGAAGACGTTCGGGCATCTGTGCTAGAGCGTTTTCCTCTCAATCTGGCTTGTATCCAGCGGCGGTGAAGAAGTTGGCGCATTCTGCGGGCGCGACCTGATCGATGAGTTTGCCGATCCTGTTCCAAAGCCCGTCGCGGGTGCGTTCGGCGGCGCGGCGGAGATGGGCCTTGAGTTTG